>CAWVWU010000024.1:0-27241 GCA_963933925.1 uncultured Puniceicoccaceae bacterium | reverse complement strand
GATTGGCGAATTTGAAGCTCTAACTCGCCTCGACGTTCTTCCAATTCCAACTTCAGCTTCGATTGGACTTCCTTAGCCTCAACTTCTGCCTCGCGACGGGCTAACGCGACAACCGAAGTCGAGTCGCGAATTGCTCGCTTTCGACTCTGTTTCATCACTCCCCAAGAAATACCAAACGCTAAGGTTCCTCCGATGGCAGATGCAATGAATGTGGCAGTCTCTATTGTCATAATGAACAAAGATCCCTTGCAACGGGGATCTAGCGAAGGGCCATTTGAAGGCAGCCCCTTCTAGAAATCAACTCATAAGATTCACAATAGAAAGGATTTAGCCTGCTAAATTGAAAAAAAAGTACGGATAGGGCAAATACCCAACATCGGGTAATTTTACTAAGTAAAAAATCAAAAAAGGCCCTTTTAAACCTCAACAGAACCGACCAACCATACTTACCCTACACAAAAACAAAGAAACAACCCCTAAACTCATCTAAGAGCTCTCTACAGAGGCAATTTTTTATCGGTAATTAGACTCTATTACCACCGACAACAGACGATAATACTAGTTCGAAAAACGATTCGAATTTTAGAATATCCAACGACCTCGCCAAACAGACCATTTCAACTGTGCAAAAAGCTCTTGGAGACAAGGAGCAATCCACAGCTATAAACGAGGTAATCAAAATCATCCAAGAGCTTGCCTCAAAAGCCTTTTCCATATCCGTGAGCGAACTCTCGGAGCTGATAACCCGGGACTCGACCATTACCGCCAAGGTCATAAGCGCCGCCAATACTCTCGGTTTCAACCCTAGTGGTAGTACTGTTTCGACTGTGACAGAAGCGATCCACACCATCGGATTCGAAAAGGTCCGCAACCTCTCCATTTCAATCCTGCTAGTAGAAAATGCGGGACAAAGCCTCAACGCCGATGAGCAACGCGAAATCGCGGCCATGGCTCTCGCTAGTGGATTAATGGCACAGCAGTTAATCGAACAAATGGATAGCTCGGTCGACCCAGAGCTCGCCTTTGTCTGCTCATCCCTACGCAACTATGGAAAACTCCTCATGTCGACATTCCTCCTCGAGGACTATCGACTCGCCAAATCGACAGCGGATAACGACAACGAAGATGAAGCCTTTAAGAAAGTCTTCGGTCTAACGCCTCTCGAACTCGGACAGATTCTGCTCAAGAGCTCGAACCTTCCCCCGAGCATCATGAACTCTCTCAAATCAGTCCCGGCAAGAGTACTCGAAAAGGCTGCTGATAACGAAAACGACGAAATCCTCGTCATCGCCGATTTTTGCCTGAAAGTTTGCAACACGACCTTTAACGAGAACATCCCCCCAGAGAACTTTAACAGCGAACTCGAAAAGGTAATCGGAAAGTTCAACAAGAGCATTCCAGTAAGCCTAGACATGGTAAACATGTCACTTAGCCATATTGACACCAATATCAGTATGTTCGCTCGAGCCATCGGTCACAGATCCGGGCCATCACCCTTTACCGAAAAAATAAAGTGCAGAGTAGCGGGAAAGCCCCTTCCGCAACCACCTAAACGACCCAAAGAAGAGCAGGCGAAATCCAATCAAACTACGCCAACTCAACAATCCAAAAAGCCAACGCCGCCTCCCTCAAAAACGGCAGCCCCAGACGCTCAATTTAACGAGGCCCTCGATCTGTTAACACGTGCCAGAAAACCGGGTGAAGTAATATATTTCAAAGAGATCTACGAAGCACTCTGCCAGTCCATTCAAGAGAGCCTTTCTCTCGAAAGCTGTACCGTTTTTATCAACGAAATAGACGAAAAAGCACTCTACTCCGGACGCTATGGAACCGGTCCACTTATTCGTAAAATTCGAAATCGAGCCCTCGTATCTTCAAAAAAACGAGACGTCTTTGGAATATGTATTCTCAAACAAGAAGACATTCTCATTCAGGACGCCACAGCAGGTAAGATCAAGTCAGTCATCCCCGATTGGCTCGATCTCTATAGCGAAACCCAAAGTTTCGTCCTCCTCCCTATCGTCAGACAAAAGAACGTATTCTCCATTATTTTAGGGACTTCAAGACTCAAGAAATCAATCGTCCTGGACAAAACCACCCTATCGAACCTCCGAAAGATGAGAGCTGGACTCACCTCACTTATGGATTCCATCGAAAAAGGGGAATTTAAAATGGGATAGCCTCAATACCCAAAGTTCAATCGAAAGTCTATTTTAGTCCGATTCTCCTTCGGACACCCCTATCAAAGGTCGGATTACATCCGGCCTTCGTTGTTTTTACATCAGTTCCACTGAAATCAAGAAACACCCAATCTCAGTATTCACCCCCACTAGATCCCCATAACGCCAAGGCTGCCTAGTCCTCCAATAGAGGAAAAAAGCTACGAGCCGTGAGCCCTGATCACCCTAGCTCATGCCGTCTATAGATAGGATTACCCCTTCTACTCCAAAGAGCTAAAAACCAGTACCTTAATGGCGTTTAAAGAGGTATATGAACCCCATCAACACAACAGTTGACACGCTACAGAGACAGTTCGAAATACTGACTCCAGCTTCCAGAATCTCCAATAGCCTTAAAGAGTTGGTAACCGAGGGAAATATAAATCCCGACGAAATCATCGCTCTCCTCCGCTTGGAACCTCTGCTTGCTGCACGCATTATGAGAGAAGCCAACCAGTCAAGAGAGTCTGGACACAAAGGCTATACCAGCATCGAAGAAGCAGCTACCGCAGTCGGTTTCCAACGTATGTACGACCTCATGGGGATCTACGCCTACCAATACTGCGATGAATTAGGCCCAAAAACAAGCTACAGCACCGAACAGTGGAAACGTGCTGTCACCACAGCCGTATGCATGGAAAGTCTCGCCGACAAACATCGCCTCGACCCACACACTGCATATTCGATTGGTCTACTCCACTCACTTGCTCCTGCCATCAGCGAAGCGAATAAAGAATTAGTGAGCTCAACAGAAATTCGGAAAGATCCATTTGGTCGCCTCAACAATCGATTGAAAAGCTTCGGAGGTGCCGGCCTGTCCTATACGCTCTTCAGTGAATGGAATTTCCCTGAAATAGTTACCGACGCGATCAGATTCCAATACTCGCCCTTAGATTGCAAAACAAGCGGCAAGCTCGCCTGCCTGCTCAATCTATCAAAATGGATTACCGGAGTCATCCGCGAATCCGACGAGCTTCCAGACCAATCCAGTGGTCCTGACATCCTCGTCCTCAATCTCCTAGGTGAAGGAGAACAAACACTTTGGAACCTCGTGACAGACGTGAGTGACAGTCTTCATCGAGCAGACTCCATCCTCAAAGGGAACTATCAATACTCAGAATAGATAACACTTTAACCTTGTATGTCGCTATCGCCGAAACGGTGACGAGCAGTGAACAAGAAAGCCGATCGAGCACACGCTAGATCGGCTTTCTTCAGTTTCGGCTACAGAGTACGCGATGTACTCGCCAAACATTAAATCATTCAATCTCTGTAAGAGGCTGACTATCAGAGGTCACAGTCAAAACGACAGGCAACTCCACTGAAACGGGTTCTATCTTAATTTTCTCTTCCACCTGCGGAGCTTCTTCTTGGATCTCGATCTCAGGCTTATTACGCCAATCGAAGCCCTGCTCATCATACAATTTTTGATAGAACAATGCATCCGCCATCTCCGGATTAATCGGAGGTTCAACCACGACCTCGGGTGCCACTTCAGTCTCTGCCCAAGTGTCAACTGGACGAACCACCTCCTCTTGCTGATTCTCACCAAACTGAGAAATAATTCGCCCCAAATAGGGAGCCGCCATCAATAGAAACACACACACCACAATTGCTGGGATCATGGTTAAACTCATCCGTGGACCTGAGAAACCTTTTCCCCCCTTCCACTGCCGCCTGCGCTCAATGAAATTTTCTTCCTCTCTTTTCATACACGATATTTCCGCTGAAAGAGTGGTTTAGTCAAGCCAGTCGATCAAGAGCTTCGACTCGATACCCCGTAAAGGAAACGCTTTAGGTCACCCGTACAGCTTTCCGAGAGCGCACTTTTCATCAAAGTCCCCTTCCAAGCCCTCCTCCACCAAAATAGTAGACTTCCAAGGCGACACTCCTCGCATTCGACGCGAATGCCGCACCCAATCGATGGAAAGGGCAACAAGGAACTCATCAAACACCTTTCCAAGGTCACTGGTCTCGCAAAAAACAAAATCAACCGAGTAAACGGAGAGACCGGAAGGCAGAAATGGATTGCCTTCGCTGGCATCGAACATACCGATTTGATCCAGCGACTTGTTCGCACCACTCATGAGCAAAGATAAAGCCATTAAAAAAAATAAAAAAACCAAGAACCCAGTATTCATCGGGCTCAATAAAGATGGCACCCCTCATTCCTTCCCTTTCGCGACGCCACAAGAATCCAGTATTCACAATACCGGACTTTTCGCCGCCACTGATATCCCCAAAGACGAGTTCGTCATCCAGTATCTAGGTGAGAAGATAACGAAAAATGAATCCACTAGACGAGGACTCGATCAGCACGACAAGTCGCTCTGTGAAGACGTAGGCTCTGTCTACATTTTCGAACTCGATGAGGAATACGACCTCGACGGTAACTTCGACTGGAATATTTCCCGCCTCGCCAACCACTCCTGCTCACCAAACTGCGAAGCCCAAAATGCAGATGGCGAAATCTGGTTCGTCACTCTACGTGACATCAAAGAAGACGAAGAACTCACATTTGATTACGGATACGCCTTGGAACATTGGGAGGACCATCCCTGTCTTTGCGGATCAGATAACTGTGCAGGTTACATCGTTCGAGCTGAAGATCGAGAGGGCCTAATGGAAATTTTGAAGAAAAAAGAAAAGGAATTAACTAAATGATCCCAACTGCCGTGATACGATTTACGACACTTCTCCTTGCGGCACTCATCCTGAGCGTCGGGACTAGTCTACACGCGGCAACCCACAAAGTAAGAAAAGGAGAAACACTCTCCTCTATTGCAAAAAAATACAGCGTCAGTACGAACGCAATTATGCGTTCGAACAACATCTCAAACGCAAACCGAATCAAAACGGGACAAAAGCTGTCCATCCCCAGCCCTACAAAATCCTTTTTCAATTACACGATCAAACGAGGAGATAGTCTCTCCAGTATCGCGAAAAGACATAAGGTCACCCTATCCGAACTCTCTCGTTTAAACGGTATCCGGAACGCTAATAAGATAAAAGTCGGACAAGTCATCAAAGTCCCAGGGAAGGCCCCCTCTTCAACACCAGTTGGACTATCTTGGTCCACCCGTTCTGCCCTCAACAAAATCGCTGTTCGCGGTGGATGGAAGAATATAGTCATTCACCACTCAGCAACGGTGTCAGACAAAGCTCAAAACATGGACCGAGTTCATCGCGAAGAACGGAACATGGAAAACGGCCTAGCTTATCACTTCGTTATCGGGAACGGAAAAGGAATGGGCAACGGCGAAATATTCATTGGCGATCGATGGCAAAAACAGATCAATGGTGGGCACCTAAAAAGTGCATGGAAGAACGAAATTAGCATCGGAATATGCCTTGTTGGAAATTTTGAAAATCAGGCCCCTAGCAAATCACAACTCGATGCTCTAGAAGGACTCATCCGATATCTGATGAAGCGTACGGAAGTACATCATACCGGAATAACAACCCATACCCTGATCCACCCAAATCATACCCTTTGCCCAGGACGCCACTTCCCAGCAGAAAGCTTTCTCAGCAAGTTCGACTAGCCGATCCGAATCCCCTCTACGACGATTCGACCGTAAGACTGGCGATATCGACTATATACGGAACGCTCCGGTACATGCCAAAACGCCAAGATGAAAAGGTAGGTTCGTTTACGTACACCTTGTCGATGCGACGATAGCGCCACGCCCTCGGATCCTCCAGTCGATAGTGGACTACAACTGACCATTGAATCTGCTCCTCATCATGCCCCGTAGCGGTAAACCAACCGTGCACTTCATACCAATCTTGCCCAAGGTCTTCGATTCTCGCCTCGAAGTCACCCCAAAGCCCTCTCGAATCAAAACGGACAGGCACAAAGCGACTTTCTTCAATCAATTCCAAATTAAAGGTAGATTGAACATAGTTTCGAGCCATGGAATACACCGTCCCATGATGCGCCGACTTCTCCACTTCTGTAGGTTCATACCCACACAAAACGGAAACTGATAAAATAAAACACAATGACGCAAGGACGCGATTCATCCTTAGGCCATCGACTCAAATCACTGTCTATTAAGAAAAGTAGGGCGATTTATCGGCACATTAATAGGAATTTCACCTAATAGAGCCATCGATAAAGTACAATTTGGTGTTGTCACACGCCCCATTTTTTTTACAACCTTTACGAACCCGTTCTCGTTATCGAGATAATACCACCCCTAACCCCCTCTTCTTCTCATGGCAAAACAAGTAAACACCCGAAATGGATCTATCCTCAATTGGTCCGCAGAAACATGGGCTTTTATGAGCCTTCGACTCTTCCTCTCACTCCGCTTCATAACCGCTGGACTCGGAAAATTTAGCGGCGAAGAAGGTTATAGTTTTTCAAACTATTACGAGGGTACTGCAAAGGGACTCTTAGCGGCCTTTCAATCAACGTTCATCCCGCAGATCCTCCTCGTTCCCTATGTTTATTCTATCGCCTACGTTCAAATAATACTGGGCGTCCTTCTGGTACTTGGCGTTAAAACGAAATACGTCCTTGCTCTTTTCGCACTTACTTTCGTCTCGCTCGCATTTGGAAAAATGTGTCTAAGCGACCACCAAACGGTAACAAGCATCGGAATACATCTTCTCATCACCTGTGCCGCACTCTATTTTGTACGCCACAATAAGTTCGAGTTAAAGCGATAGAGCTATCGCGGAACGTTTTATCTTTTCAAAGCCTGCATCACCACACAGATGCAGGTTTTTTCATGTTCATATTTCGAGGCTTTCAATACATACGAGCGATCAACTCCGAATACTTTTCATCAACCACATGACGCTTGGTCTTAAAGGTACTCGTCATTTCATCGCCAATTTCAAATCCCTTGGGAAGCAGTCTAACATCATGGATAATCTCAAAAGCTTTATATCCATGTTTTCCACTTACAAGGAGTCTCACCTCGTCAAGGACCACCCGATGACATTCTTCGCTTTCGGATAACCCAGACAGATCTTCATAATTCATCCCTCGATCACCAAAGCCCTCGAGGGATGAAACGACCAGTGCACAAAGATGTTTTTGATCCTGCCCCACCACCATACATTGATCGATCAAAGGCGATTGGCAAATACGAGCTTCTATTGGAATGGGTTCAACATTCTCTCCATTGAGCAATACGATCGTATCCTTCGATCGCCCTAAAAGTTTTAGGCAATCATTAAAGGTATACATTCCAATATCTCCCGTATTTATCCATTCATCACATAGAACACGATCAGTCGCTTCTTCGTTCTTATAATACCCCTTCATCACCTGAGGTCCTTTTATATGAATCTCGCCCCTCAATCCGCGCCCTTCACCCACCCGACCGGAATCAGGATACAAAATCTCATTCGTACTCAAGTCGACGATACGGAGACTCACCCCTTCATACAATTCCCCCACTGTCCCTATAACCAACTTCGACTCGTTTCTAACCGCAATCACCGGCGACGTCTCGGTCATTCCATAACCCTCCAACACTGGAACACCTATAAAGTTAAAAAACTCGTCTACATGAGTGGGCAAGGCACCGCCGCCCGAAACAGTCCCCCGAAATTCGCCCCCAACAATATCCCGAAGCTTCCTAAGAACAACGGCATTCAGGATCAAAAAAGGAGCTGTAAAGAGTACTATTTTCACCACGCTTTCCACTCCCATGAAAAAGCTCCGAGCAAACGAACGCCCCTCCAAATCAAGACACATCCCCTTCAAAAAGAAAACACCCCCTTTCACCATCCGAGAACAATAATAGGCCGCGTGAAACAATCCGCGTTTAATCGCATTTCCTGAATCGACACTCTTGAGAATCTTCAAATACAGATTCTCCCACAAGCGAGGAGCCGATGCCATCATAGTCGGCTTCACCGCCTTTAAATCGTCTGCTATCGTACGGACTCGTGTAAAATAAGTACATACGCCTCGACTAATACCAATCATTTGAAACACACGCTCGTAACAGTGCCAAACGGGAAGAATCGACAAGAACCGATCCTTCTCAGAAAAATCGAATGGAACATGGCGCAATTGAGAAATCATATTCGAATGCATCAACTGAACTCCTTTCGGGGTTCCCGTCGTACCGGAAGTATAGATGAGCGTGAAGAGATCACTTCCCTTTATACCCTCAATTCTCCCCTCAACCCGTCGGTCACCTGTTCCCCTCAGCCCCTTACCGAGCTCCAATAATTCTCCGAGAGTACGAACTCCATCCGGAGCTTCATCCTTCGGATTCATCAACACCAAAATCCTCACCTTCGGTAGTGAAGGCATAAGTGTAATCACACGATCGAGCAATTTTCGATTCTCAACGAAAACGATTTCCGCATCCGAATGATCAACAATGTATTCTATTTCTCGATTCGAGACATCAGTCCCTCGAGGAACATCTGCCGCTCCTGCCAGGATAACCCCATAATCAACAATATTCCATTCAACTCGATTATCAGACAATAAGCCCACATGTCCACGTGCCTCACAGCCCAATTCGATCAAAGCCGTAGCCAACTCGATCCCACGCTCATAAAGTTGCTCAAAACTCAAACACTCGAATTCCCCATTCGAAACGCGCGTTCCGAAAACAGGCAACGCCCCAAACGTCGCTCCCGCCTCCTTAAACATTAAGGCCAGATTTTCAGCAACAATGCCACTATTCATAGTTTCGAGGTAGAAATATTAAGACGGAGTAAGAATTAACACGGCAACCCCTCCAACCTGAATCTTCACACCCACGAGACAAGGCTCAACTCACCTCTCCCTTCAATCGGATGCCCCAAGACGTTTTGAGGTTGCCAAAGCACCCGCGAAAAAGACCTTAGCTCCACTATGCCAGTACTCAGCGTTCACGACCTATCTATCAGTTTCAGCGGCCCAAAGATTATCGACAGTGCTCAACTCCACGTCGACGAGGGAGAACGCGTTTGTATAGTAGGACGAAACGGAGCAGGAAAATCCACCCTCCTCAAGGTCATCCTCGGCGAGTACGTCCCCAATACCGGAATTATTTCGTTCCCATCAGGCGGTAAACCCGCAGCCCTCCCTCAAGTATCTCCCGACGACTGGGACATGCCGATCTACGAAGCAGTCGCCCTAGGCTATGGCGAGGACGGGGAAAAGCTACTAGCCAGCCACAAGCATTCCGTCGATGTCGACCTCGATCCCGACGCTCAGTGGAAAATGGAAGAGCGTATCGATACTCTGATCGAACAATTCGCCCTAGATCCAGACGCCCTCTTCAACAGTCTATCAGGAGGCCAAAAACGCCGTGTCCTTCTCGCTCGAGCCTTAGTCTCTAAACCCGTTCTCCTAATCCTCGACGAGCCGACCAATCATATGGACGTCGAGTCCATCGTTTGGCTAGAACGCTTTCTTATCGACTCCAAAACAACCCTCGTCTTCGTAACTCACGATCGTGCCTTTCTTAAAAACGTCGCCACGAGAATCATCGAAATCGACCTTGCACAGCTCACCAGCTACAACTGCAACTACGACACCTACCTCATACGCAAAGACGAACTCCTTGAAGCCGATCGCAAACACAGAGAAGCCTTCGACAAAAAACTCTCCCAAGAAGAAGCCTGGCTACGCAAAGGCGTTAAAGCCCGTAGAACGCGGAACGAAGGGCGTGTCAAAGCACTCCTTAAACTGAGAAACGAACAGCGCGAACGCCGCGACCGACAAGGCAACTCCAGCTTCGACCTGCAACAAGCCGAACAATCCGGCCAAAAGGCAATGGTCGGGGAAAACGTCACCTACAGCATCGATGGAAGACAAATTTTAAAACCCTTCGATCTCGAAATATCCAGTAAGGATCGAATTGGAATCATCGGACCCAATGGATCTGGGAAAAGTACCCTCATAAAGCTCCTCCTCGACCGCATTCAACCTACGACGGGAACAATAGAGCAGGGAACAAAACTCGAAATATGCTATTTCGATCAAATGCGCGAAGCTCTCAACGAAGAGCTCAGTGTGTTCGAAAACGTAGCGGATGGGAATGACGCGGTAACCTACGGAGGACGACAAATCCACGTAATGACCTATCTAAGAGATTTCCTATTCAGCCCCGACCGGGCCCGGGCTTCCACTAAAACACTTTCCGGTGGAGAACGAAACCGCCTCCTCCTCGCTAAGCTTTTCACTAAGCCTACCAACTTCCTCGTCATGGATGAGCCCACCAATGACCTCGATGCAGAAACCCTAGAACTTCTCGAAGAACTCCTTATCGATTTCAAAGGCACTCTTCTCATTGTCAGTCATGACCGTGAATTTCTAAACAACACTGTCACTAGCATCATAGCGATCGACAAAACGGGCCAAATCGAAGAGCACGTCGGAGGCTACGACGACTGGCTCAACCGAAAACAAGGCAATTCAAAAACAGCCACACAAGCTCCAGTTGACTCAAAGAGTAACAAGAAAAATTGGAAAGCAAAGTCACAGAAATTCTCCAATAAAGATCAAAAAGAACTCGCCGAGATCCCCAACAAAGTAGAGCAACTCGAAAAGAAAAAAGAAGAGTTATCCGCAATCCTCGCTGACCCCAAGACCTACGTGGGTGATCCTAATGTCGTGGTCGAAGCGAAGGCAAAAGTTCAGGAAATTGACGATGAATTGGAAACTACTTACAATCGATGGGAAGAACTCGAAACCAAACGGGATTCCATGTCCTAATCTCTGGTAAATTCTACTACCTAATCCCCTAAGCTCCTCTACAAGAGCATCAGCGAGTACTATTCTTTAGCATGATGGAATTCACATGTGATTGACAAAATACCACTACTCTTCTGTCGCCACGCGCCGCTATAAAGAAGAAGATAAGTTCATATTATATTATTCCATCATACCTTCTTATCTAATCTCAAAAACAATTCATCCATGACACGAAACTCCAAACTTAGAGAGGCACAAGGATTCACTTTGATCGAAATAATGATCGTCGTGTTCATTCTTGGAATTCTGGCCTTGATCGCATTGCCAGCCTTTAACAGTGCTCGAGCAAATGCACGTACCACTTCTTTCGCCAGTGATATTCGTACCTTAACCTACGCAGCAGAATGCTACGGCATGGAAACTGGACTCTGGGCACCTGCAACGAGTGCTGGGGCGTTCCCAGCAGAATTTGAAGGGTACATCTCCCAAAAAATGTACGAAGCCGACACTTCACTTGGCGGCGGCTGGAAGATTGTGTTCGACGGAGGGGATTTCTATTCTGGTGTAGGCGTTGCTAATCCAACTTACCCAGCTGAGCATTTTGAAATGGTCGACAAAGTGGTCGACGATGGAGATCTCAGCACCGGTCAATTCATCGCATCAGGCGACGGATATTACTTCATTATCGAAGAACTTTAAATTTAAAACTTTCCGATTCGTAGCAACACGAGCGTACACGCTCGTTCGACTACAATCCCCGCTTGTATAAGCGAACGTTCAACCTCGGCATTTTCGGTGCCGGGGTTGAATAGTATATAACGAGGAGCTTTCGCCAGAATGCTCGCCACCACAGCCTCCTGGCGAGACGGTCCAACATACATCGTGACCGTATCAATCCCTCCATCATAGTCGGATAGAGAACGATATCCTTTCACTCCTAAGATAGTCTTTCCCAAAGGAGAAATAGGAACCACCCGGTACCCTTCCTCCATCAATAGCTTTTGAGCGAGATATGAATAACGCTCTTCATTATCACTCGCACCGATAATCGCCACCGTTCTACTCATACACATTCCTCAAGTTCTTGATCGTCGCATTTGTGAAGCCAATCCAAGACACTACGTCCATGCAGAATTAACTCGGAATCGAAACACGCTAAAGGCTTTAAAACAAACGCTCGTTCGTGTGCCCTCGCATGAGGAATCTTAAGATCGTCTTCATCTATTGTCACCCCATCTATCCACAAGACATCTAAATCGATAATACGTGGCCCCCACCGCTCCTCGCGAATTCGCTTCATCTTCATCTCGATACTCTGACACAAGCTGAAGAGTTCCATACCATCGAAATCCACAAACAGCTCCACCACCGCATTAACAAACCAATCCTGATCCAAATAACCCACTGGAGCCGTGCGAAATAAAGGCGACAAACGAGCCCGACGTACCCCCTTCGCTTCGGCCAAGGCCTGGTACGCCTTTTCAACATTAGCTCGAGCATCGCCAATATTGCTCCCAACTCCAATGTAGCTCCTATGCATCACGACTACGATCGATCACAACCCCAACACTTTCAAACTCACCCTCAATAGGGGCATCCGGTTTTTCAACCTGAACGATCACGCGACTCACAATCTCATAGCGGGACAGAATCTCCCCCGCCAACTGCTCCCCGTATGTCTCTATTAGATCGCAGCGACTAGCACCGATCAACGTCTTAGCCAACTCAAAGACCTCAGCGTAGTTCACCGAAAGCTTCAAGTCATCCGACCGACCCGCTGGAGCAAGATCCACCATCATCTCGATATTGACTAGAAAAGTCTGCCCCAAACGCTTCTCCTCTTCAAGGACTCCAACCCGTCCATGAAACCGTAAATTCTTTAAAATTATCTTATCCATCACTTCGCATAGATTAATTGAGCCATCCGCGACGCCTTCACGTTACCCGCCACATCGTGCACTCGAAAAAATTCCACCCCCTGCTCCACTCCAACAACTGTAGTGGCCAAAGTAGTCTCATAGCGATCACCCACATCAAGGCCGAGTAAGTCCCCCGTTATACGCTTTCGAGAAGTCCCCAACAAAAGTGGATACCCTTCGCTCTTCAGATCTCTCAGACCACGCAATATATCGAGATCCTGCTCTCGACTCGTCCCAAAACCAATCCCCGGATCCAACACAATCCGTTGACGATCAATTCCTGCCGCAGCCGCCAATTCTAGGCTTTTCCTCCAGCCAGATCGGATAGAATCCACGATCGACTCGCCTATCCCCATAGACCTCGCATTAAACATCAGCACACAACCTGCCTCAAACTGAGCGATCAAATCCGCCATCCCAACGTCACCCAACCCAGATACATCGTTTACGAGATGTGCTCCTTCATCCAACGCCATCTGGGCGACCGCAGTTTTCACGGTATCTACTGAAATAATAGCATCCGGAAACCGTTCTACAATGGCTCGAACAATCGGAGCAACCCGTCGCCCTTCTTCGTCCGCACCGACTTTCACAGCATCTGGCCGTGTCGATTCACCTCCGACATCAATGATACGTGCCCCCTCTTCCAACATCCGTTCAACCTGAGCCAATGCTGAGTCCACCTCTACGAACGCACCTCCATCCGAGAAACTATCAGGAGTAACATTTAAAACACCCATAACAATCGGCCAGCCTCCTAGTTCAATCGAACCACCACGAAACTTAAATTCATTCGCACCAACCGCCGAATAAACATCTTGTTCACCCGACTCACCCATCGACACTCTTTCGTTCGAGGTCCGCCAACTGCAACGCAAGAATCATCCCCATCGGTCCCTTGTAAGAAATCTTTTTAGAATCAGACAACTGAATACGATTCACCAACGATATTCCTCGCAACGAATTCGTCGTGAAAACCTCAGTCGCACTTTTCAAATCATCCACTCCGTACTGCCCTTCATCCACCGCGATCCCGAAGTTCTTCGCCATATCAATAATGCGCCCCCTCACCACACCATCCAACAATCCACAATCCAAAGACGGAGTCTTCAAAACACCATCAACAATAAAAAAGAGATTTGCGGTACAACACTCAGTAATAAAGCCATGCTCGTTGACAAAAATGCACTCGTCAAATTCCTCTTCTCGAGCCGCTTTGAGCTGCAGAAAATTCTCTAAATAATTTAAAGTTTTATGCCGCACAGAAATCGCCTCAGACGATTTCACGACCTTCGACAAACACATCGACATACCATCGACCGCCCCTTGCACAACATTTCGAAGATGAATCAAAACCTCTGTCCTCTCCTGTCCCAGAAAACAAAGGAGCTTCAATCCTCCGTTTACAAGCTCACTTTCCCTCGCCAAGCGGAGACACTGTTCTTTCAACTCTGATTTAGACCAGACCAAGTCCAATCCCAAAGCCGTAGCCGACCCAGACAACCGAGCATAATGCTCATCAAAGAAACACGGCCGGCCCGAAAGAACTCTTATCGTTTCAAAAACACCGTGCCCGTAAGCCATCCCGTGACAATCTCCCGCAATCGGGATGACGGAAGAGTCCATCAATTCACCATTAAAAATAACACATTCCGACATCTTAAATCTTCCCAATTGCTTCCATCATTGCCGCTGCCTTATGAATCGTTTCATCGTATTCATCCAACGGATCACTATCCCAGACAATTCCTGCACCCACATGAAACGAAATTTTTCCCTCATGACAATGCAAAGTACGAATCGCCACATTGAGATCAACACTCCCATCATACCCCAAATACCCAATTGCCCCAGTATAAACACCACGAGCCTTCGTTTCCAAACGATCAATCATCTCCATTGCTCGCAACTTCGGCGCTCCCGTAATCGAACCTCCCGGGTACATTCCTCTCAAACACGCCAAAGCATCAACCCCTTCGCGGAGCTCCCCCGAGACTGAAGCAGTTTGATGAAAAACGGTCGCGTACTCCTCCATCCCAAATAACCCATCAACCCGAACCGAACCCGGCTCACAGGATTTCCCCAAATCATTTCGTTCGAGATCAACGATCATCAACAACTCAGAACGATCCTTCTCTGAGTTCGCCAATGCATCGCGATTCGCACCATCAACCAGAGGGTCCTTACTCCGTGCACGCGTTCCCTTAATCGGACGCGTCACCACATCTCGCCCCTTTACTCTCAGGAGTTGTTCCGGAGAATTCGACAAGATCTGCTCATCTCCAAAATCAAGAAAACACCCATAAGGAGCAGGACTAATAATTCTGAGTTTTTCGTAAACCGAAGCGGGATCACCCTCGAAACAAGCCTGAAACCGCTGCGACAAATTTGCCTGATAGACATCGCCATCACGTATCGCACTGCGGATACGATCAACCGACTCCATATAGTCGCTTCGCGACATATTTGACTCTGGTTCACCCACTTTACACTCAGCGAGTTCAAGCTCCTCATCCGCACTATTTACGATTTCAATAAGTAACTCAACATAGTCCTTAGCATCCACCGCGAGCGGATGAGCGAAGGCGTACATTACCCCAGTGTGATGATCGATGCATATCCCTCCGTCATAAAACCCGAAACGCATCTCATAACCACCGCCCCCATCGCAATCCTTCAATTCAATGTCATCGAAGTGCTTCCCAAGTTCATAGCTCAGATACCCAACAGCTCCTCCCACAAATGGAAACGGAGCATCCTCCACAACGCTATCGTTTTGCAACTCAGCTCGGATCAACTCAATAGGGTCGCCTTCACGTTCGACCGTACCCGACGAAGAAATCACCTCCATCACTCCCTTACGAAACCGAATTTCCCGAGAAGGCTGACAAAGAAAATATGAAAACCTCCCCAAACCATACTCGCGACACGCACTATCAAGAAAAGCAAATCCTATTTCCTTCGAAAATCGTCGATACAACTTAACAACATCAACATTCGTATCCAATTCACGGATCAACATACAGCCCCCGAATCCATCGAATTTCGAATCATATCCAAACCATAATCAGTCAAATAAGCTTCGGGATGAAACTGAACGCCTTCAACCTTCAAGGTCTTATGGCGCAACCCCATAATAATACCTTCACTATTACTCGCCGTGACCTCCAAGCAATCAGGCAAGGTCTCTCGTTCAACCATTAACGAATGATAACGCGTTACCGACAAATTTTGTGGCAACCCACGAAAAACACCTCTCCCATCATGGAATATTTCAGACGTTTTCCCATGAACCGGACTCGGAGCACGTACCACAATTCCTCCGTAATAATCTGCCAAGACCTGCATCCCTAAACAGATTCCCAAGATCGGCACCCGCCCCGCAAAAACCTTCAAAATGCTTCGACAATTCCCAGTCGCATCAGGACCTCCAGGCCCTGGAGAGATAACAATATACTCTGGAGCGAGAGCAGATACTTCAGCCACATCAAGTTTATCATTCCGAACGACCAACACATCCTTATCCAGAATTCTGAAGTATTGATATAAATTGTACGTAAACGAATCGTAGTTATCGATCAACAACACCATTAGGTCGCTTGTCCCAAATAAGATTCTTCCACAACGAGTTTCTCCGCATCGCGCCCGCCACCCTCATTAACTCGTAAGGAAACAACACCACTCCGACCCTCATTCAAAACATGCTCACGCAAAATCCTCTTATCCAATTCTGGTATATCGAGTTCATCAAGCTCACCCATTTCAAAAAAACCAAATTCCCCCTCATCGATAGCTTCAGGCAATTGCTTCAGTCGCACCGACACAGCAAAGACAAACATCAACCAATGCCCCGTCTCCTCATAGTCCTTCTCCGACAATATACAGCGTAGATCAAACGCTGAATCCGCGATCTCCAAACCCACTTCTTCAAACGTCTCTCTCACCGCACACTCATGCGGCGACTCCCCAGAAGGCATAACGAGTTTGCCGCCCACCGCACACCACATTCCTCGATTCGGGCGGCGCTTTCGTTGGATCAAAAGCAAACGTCCAGACTCATCGCGGAAATACATCAACACCCCCATTCGGAATTGAGAATCCACTGGGGTCGTCTTATTGGGCGCTTGTACTAAAGTCTGTTCAGTCACTGAAGTGCAAATGCTGCACTCCAAACAACGCGGGACAACCAAAATTCCTAACGAGCCCCAAACAACGCACTACCAACCCGAACCATAGTACTCCCCTCGAGGATAGCCTCACGCATATCACCGCTCATCCCCATCGACAATTCTGGTAATTTACAGCCAAAACGCACCTCAAGCCGATCTCTACAAGATCGCAGTGCCGCAAAACATCGTCGTGCCACATCCGCGTCATCATCAAGCGGAGCAATCGTCATCAATCCATCCAAGCGCAGATTCGAAGCCCCCAGAATCTTTTCCGCTAAGAAATCCGCCTCCTCGAGACTAATCCCCGCTTTATTAGGATCTCTTCCCGCATTGACCTGCATTAGTACGGGAAGCTGACGGTCCATTTCAGAGCAATTCCGTTGGAGAACATTGACCAATTTCTCCCGATCCACGGTCTGAATCCGCGAAAAAACCTCCAACGCCTTCTTCGCTTTATTCGTCTGCAACGGGCCAATCAACTCCCAAGCCATACTCGCGTCCACATCCCGAAACTTGCCCTCCGTCTCTTGTACACGGTTTTCACCCACAGCACGCAAACCCTCCTCGAACGCATAGTGGGCAGCATCAACGGGATGATTCTTAGTAACCGGCAACAGCTTAACCGAATCAACTGCACGACCCGCCTCTAAACAACACACTTCGATCGCAGCATTCACCTCCGACAACCGAATTTTAAAAGTCTCCAAACTTACATCCATTAATAAATCTACTTTTGTTGTTGAAATTAATTAGCATTCGTTATACGACATAAAAACATAACATATATTATCCCATGCAAGTAGATAACTTCAAAATATTCGCCGATCTTGTAGAGACAAAAAGCTTCTCGAAAGCAGCTCGCCTTAACGGCGTGACACAATCGGCCGTCAGTCAACAAGCGAGAGCGATGGAGCGCAACTTCAACACTCTTCTCATCGACCGGAGCCAAAAGCAGTTCCAATTGACTCGGGAAGGAGAGCGCGTCTACCAATCCTCGAAAGAAATTCTTCAGGTTTACGACAAGCTTAACAGCGAACTCATGGAAATGAAGAAAGTCGTCAGCGGCACGATCCGAATCTCCACGATTTACAGTATCGGACTCCACGAGCTACCACCCTACATCAAAGACTTCCTGCTCGAATTCCCATCGGTCAACGTCCGCGTAGAGTACCGTCGCTCCAATCTGGTTTATGAAGATATCCTTCATAACTCCGTCGACTTCGGCCTCGTAGCCTTCCCAGTCAAACACCGTCAGATCTCCATCACACCATTCCGCGAGGACCAACTGGTCGTAATCTGTCACCCAAATCACGACTTGGCGCAGAAATCAGCTGTCGATGTCGATGCTCTCGCAAATTTTAAATTCATTAGTTTCGATCCAGACATCCCAACCCGCAAGGCAGTCGACGCCATTCTCAAGGAGAACAAAATCGACATCGAGCCGGTTATGGAATTCGACAATATCGAAACCGTAAAAAGAGCCGTCGAAATCGATGCCGGTATCGCCATCGTTCCTCAAGCAACAGTCGCTCAAGAGGTCAAACAAGGCACCTTGAAAATGGTTTCTCTAAATGGCGAAGGCTTCACACGTCCCCTCGCTATAATGCACCGCAATGGCCGCGTTCTCACGCCAGCGATGAAGAAATTTATCGAGACCCTTACGACCGACGCAATCCCAGTTGTGGCCAAGGTTTAAAGATAATAAAAATAACAATGCGGACAATCGAGTCCGCATTGTAACAAAAGAAATTGAGAGGGACCGACGAAAAACCCCTAACGCCGGTCCCAGGTATGATGTCCCAATCGTGCGTCTCCGCACGACTGTGTCACTCCCACATTCATCGCATTACACTATGAATGACAGTGGCAATCAGCAGTCAGTGTGCCAATGACTACAATTTTACGTACATAAGATTGTTTAGACCTCAAATCCGCAAACAAGAGGCCCTTCTGCTCAATAAAAAGCAAAGATCTAGTACGCTAGATTCGTCTGAAGCCACTTCTCCGTCTTCTCGACGCTAAAGCCCTTACGTGCCGCATAGTCCTCGATCTGATCCTTATCAAGCTTGCCTACATTGAAGTATCGAGCATCTGGATGAGCAAAATAGAGCCCCGAGACAGAACTTGGAGGATTCATCGCATAACTTTCAGTCAGTGCAATAGTCGTTGCCTTTTCCGCATCAAGAAGCGTCCAAAGCAAATCCTTCTCAGTATGATCTGGGCAAGCCGGATATCCAGCCGCTGGACGAATACCACGATATTTTTCCTTGATGCATTCCTCAACACTCAAGCCTTCGGATTCTCCAAAGCCCCAATCGTCACGAACATTCTTATGCACGTACTCCGCTAGCGCTTCTGCGAAACGATCGCCAAGAGCCTGAATCATAATCGCAGTATAGTCGTCGCCACTGTCCTTAAAGCCAGTCGCATACTCTTCTAGTTCAAACCCAGCGGTCACCGCGAAGCCGCCAATATAGTCCACGCGTCCACTGCTCTCAGGAGCAATAAAATCGGCCAAACTATAATACGTCGAATCCGACTGTTTTTCAGCCTGTTGCCTTAGGAAATGAAAGGAGCCCAAAGACTTACTCAAACTCTCATCCTCATAAAGCGAAACGCTATCTCCATTAGACTGCGCCGCCCACAAGCCTGATACCGCGCGAAGCTTAAAACGCTTATTCGCGATGATATCCTTCATCAAACGCTGTGCCTCTTCGTAAATCTCACGAGCTTGCTCACCGTATTTCTTATGCTCCAAGATAGAGGGAAAACTTCCCTTGAGCTGCCACGTCCAAAAGAACGGAGACCAATCGATGTACTCCGCAATCGTCGCCAAATCAAATTCCTTGACGACCTTAACACCCAACCGACTTGGCTTCGCAATATCAACCTGAGTCCAGTCGGTCTTAAAGCCTTGCTCACGAGCGTCCACAAGAGACAAGAGCTTCTTATCTCCGGAATTCCCTTCGGCGAAACGTTTACGGGCTTTCTCTTGTGCTACCTTCAAGTCAGCCACAAAAGCAGGACGTCGCTCCGCACTAAACAAGTCATTACAAACCCCAACAACCAAAGACGCATCCACGACATGGACACATGGCCCACTATAATGCGGTGCTATCTTAATTGCTGTGTGTGCCTTCGAAGTCGTAGCTCCCCCGATCAATAACGGAACTGTAAAGTTTAGGCGTTCCATCTCGCTCGCGACAAAACTCATTTCCTCCAACGACGGCGTGATCAAACCACTCAAGCCAACCGCATCGGCCTCAAGTTCTTTCGCTTTCGCCAAAATAGTCGCACAAGAAACCATCACACCAAGGTCGATAACCTCGTAATTATTACAGGCCAAAACAACGCCTACGATATTCTTCCCAATATCGTGAACATCCCCTTTAACCGTCGCGATCACGATACGTCCTTGGCGACTCTTCTCACCGGAGAGTCTCTTCTCTTCCTCCATAAACGGAGTGAGATAACCAACCGCCCGTTTCATCACACGAGCTGACTTGACGACCTGAGGAAGGAACATTTTCCCTTCACCAAACAAGCCACCAACGATCTTCATGCCGTCCATCAATGGACCCTCTATCACGTCAAGGGGTCGACCAAGTTTAGCTCTCGCTTCTTCGGTATCCTCTTCGATATGAGCCACGATACCTTTCACCAAGGCATGAGATAATCTCTCTTCCACGGTTCCAGAACGCCACTCCTCAGTCTTCTCTTCCTTTACGGTTCCTTTTCCCTTAAAGGACTCGGCGTATTCAATAAGTCGTTCAGTTGCTCCATCATCGCTATTGAGCAACACATCCGAAACCATCTGACGTAACTTCGGATCAATGTCATCGTAGACTGCCAACATTCCGGCATTCACGATTCCCATGTCCATTCCAGCACGAATCGCATGATACAAGAAAACGGAATGCATCGCCTCACGAACAATGTTATTACCTCGGAACGAAAACGAAATATTGCTCACCCCACCACTAATACGAGCTCCTGGGCAGACGCGTTTGATCTCTGACGTCGCTTCGATAAAGTCGACTCCATAGTTATTGTGCTCATCCATCCCCGTCGCAACAGTCAGAATGTTCGGATCGAAAATGATATCGTTAGCAGGAAAATCCAATTTCTCACGCAAGAGATTGTAGGCACGTGAACAAATCCGAACCTTCTCATCCTTCGTCGCGGCCTGGCCTTCCTCATCGAAAGCCATCACGATAACGGCCGCACCATAGCGGCGCACCAAGCGAGCGTGCTTCAAAAAGACCTCCTCGCCCTCCTTCAAACTGATCGAATTCACAACACACTTCCCCTGTGCACATTGTAGTCCTGCTTCAATCACAGACCACTTCGAAGAATCCACCATCATAGGAACGCGAGAGATATCGGGCTCAGAAGCGATGAGATTCATAAAGCGCGTCATACATGCTTCCGAATCCAATAGACCTTCGTCAAAATTAATATCGATCAAGTTCGCCCCGTTCTCGACCTGCTGGCGAGCAATCGCCAAAGCATCGTCAAACTTATCTTCCTTGATCAATCGTTTAAAGCGCGGTGAGCCCATCACGTTTGTACGCTCCCCCACCATTATAAATGGAGACTTCTCACCAACAGCCTCAAAAGGCTCCAACCCACTCAAACTCAATCGAGGCTCTCTCGCCTGAATTTTACGCGGAGGGTAATCTTGAGTTTGCTCAACGATCGCAGCGATGTGCCCAGGTGTCGTACCACAGCACCCACCCACGATGTTTACGAAACCGCTCGTAACAAAATCATCCAAGTGTCCGGCCGTATCAGCTGGCAATTCATCATACCCCGTATCGCTCAAGGGATTTGGTAAACCTGCATTCGGGTAACATGAGATATAACAATCCGCCACCTTCGAGAGACGTTCTATATAAGGACGCATCTCTATAGCACCCAACGCACAGTTAATTCCCACACTCAAAGGACGAGCGTGTTCCACAGAACTCCAAAAAGCCTCAATCGTCTGCCCCGACAAAGTACGTCCCGATGCATCGGTGATCGTAACACTGAGCATTACCGGCATCCGCTCCCCGCGCTCCTCAAAGAATTCCTCCAAAGCAAAGATACACGCCTTCAGATTGAGAGTATCAAACGTCGTCTCCGGCAAAAAGAGATCAACCCCTCCCTCAGCCAACGCATCGATCTGCTCACGATACGCATCCTTTAATTCATTAAAAGTGACCGCACGATACTCTGGACGATTAACATCAGGAGAAAGTGACGCCGTACGGTTTGTCGGCCCAATCGCACCCGCGACGAAACAATCACGCCCTGGGTTCTTCTCCAAAAACGCATCCACAGCCTTTCGGGCAAGACGAGCCGCCACGACATTCTGATCGTAGACAATCTCCTCCAAGGCATAGTCAGCTTGGGCAATACGGGTCGAACTAAAGGTGTTTGTCTCGATGATATTCGCCCCTGCCTCCAGAAACTCAGTGTGAATCGCCTCAATAATATCTGGCCGCGTATAAACCAAAACCTCATTGTTCCCCTTCAAGTCGATATGATGATTCTCAAACTTCCCCTGACGAAAATCAGCTTCGGTAAGCTTGTAACGTTGCACCATCGTCCCCATCGCTCCGTCCAAAAATAAAATTTTTTCGTCGAGAAGACTACGGATACGGGCTCCAGTTTCCGTTTCAGGGAGGATAGTTTTTTTACTCATCATCATATTCGAATACTTTGATATGTATTTAAAGACGCAAAAATCAACCCTTTCGTAAATTGATAGGAAATTTTGACAATAACACTCTACTCACCCCCATCTAGCGCCGTTTGACTAGGGGAAACAACCAATTACGATCCAAGGCCATCCTTCAAACCCACGCACCTACACTTTGAACGCATCGCAGAAAACTTCCCCTCCGCCCAATTGGTCGGCTCAGACCACCCGGAACTCCTCCTCAAATGGGGGCCTCTCTGCGGCAAACTACGAGTTCATCAGGTCAATCATTTATAAGGAAACGCGTATCAATCTAGGAGAGGGGAAACGCGAACTCGTTGCCGCACGCGTGGGCAAGAGACTGAGAGCTCTCAACTGTCCTTCATACGAAGCGTATTGCAAACACATCAAAGAGAACCCGACTGGTCCGGAATTCTACAACTTGATCGATGCCATTTCCACCAATCACACCTTCTTCTTTAGAGAAATAAACCATTTCAATTTCCTCAACGAGACCATTCTACCATCTTTCGCTAACGGCCAACTCGGAAATCCCAACCGTCTAAAGATATGGAGCTGTGCCTGTTCAACAGGCGAAGAACCTTATTCGGTCGGCATAAGTCTCTCCAACTTTTTCGAAAAACTCCCTAACAAAGATTGGTCAATCGATTGCAGCGACATCTCGTCGCGTGTTCTAGAATTCGCCTCCAAGGGAGTCTACGATCTCGATAAAATCAAAAACGTCCCCCCCGAATGGCGCGGTAAATACTTTCAAAAAGGCGAAAATCAAATGCAGGGTTACTGCCGGGTAAAACCAAACGTCAGCCAAAAAATTGACTTCCGACGCATCAACCTCTTCGAATCCTACCCTTGGACCGAAAAATTTCAGATCATATTTTGCCGCAATGTCATGATCTATTTCGATCGTAAGACTCAGGAAGACCTCGTCGGACGTCTCGCAAAGCACTTGGTTCCCGGGGGTTATCTCCTCATCGGACACGCCGAAAGTCTTACCGGAATCAACCATCCGTACAACACCATCAAACCTGCAATCTACCAATTGCAAAAGGAGTTATCCTAAAAGAGCTCACTGGTGCCCCTGTATTTCCACTTAAAATTCAGCCTATTCTCATTCGGAATTTGCCATAGCCTATAGTTTTCGCAAACAATCCGCACGTCTTGAACTTCGTGCATTCCCCACCCCCCGAAAAACCCGATTCTCTCGCGGACGTCTTTAATAGTTTACTTGGCGGTTCCTCAGTAGGAAACCGAGAGCTCGCCGGTCTTCAATTCGGGCCAGGCTGTGCCTACCTCGTAGACGCTTCTTCCAATAAAGTCGTCTATCTTGAACAGAAAGACAACGAAGCTCTCCCCTCTTCACTTTACGAATTGATTGCTCAAGGAACCTCCTTCGAAGCCCTCATTCATCCAGACGACAGAGAAGGCTACGACCACGCACTTTCTCGACTAACGAAGAACGAACTGTCTTCCCCCTTTGAATATAGAATCTCAACAGAGAAATCAGCAAAGTGGCTTGCCATCTTAGATTACCGAACGCCCATCAATGATGCAGAAGGCACGATTATCGGATATATAGGTAAAATAATCGAAGATCACAAAAAGTCACAAGCCCTCGAACATCGTACCCGAGAAACCCAACAAGAACTCTCCGCAGCAGCGATTCGCCGCTTCCTCCACGACTTCAACAACACCATCGCCGGGATCTACTCCCTCAGTGAACTCTACTCGATGCCGGGCTCAGAAATGTCCTCGATGCTCGAAGGAATGGGTCATATCTGCAAAAGTTCGACCCGAGCCCAGAAAATTACGCAGAAAATAAAGGAAATCGTAATCCCAAGGGAGACTTCAGCAACCTACCATGAACTCGAACAACTCCTTAAAGATAGCGAAGAGTACATTCTAGCACTACTCCCCAAAGGGACCGAATTTACTATCAATTCTGAAGCGAGTTCTCTCCCAGTCCACCTCGATTCCCTATTATTCAGACAGGCTATGATGCACATAGCCTCCAACTCCGGAGCTGCCTGTCATAAAAACGTCCACGTCACGATCAACTGCACAAGCACAACACATGGAGAAAACAAAAAACCCGCAGCTCGAATTGATTTCATCGACAATGGATCTGGCATCAATGCCGAAAACCTCGGTAAAGCCCTTCTCCCAAACTTCACAACCAAAGACCCTGAAACGCATCACGGAATCGGACTCAACCTCGTAAAACAATTCACTGAAGAGCATGGCGGAACACTCGAAATAGAGTCCGCACCCGACCAAGGAACCACAGTCAGCCTGCTCATTCCCCTTGTCGACCTTTCCGAAACCCTTTCATCCGTCACAGAAACCTCACATCAAACGGCAGCGACACCACAGGACGCGAGTCGCACCGTCCTGATCTATACATGGGAAGACATCTCCCGTCACCCCCTCCTCGAGCAGCTTCGCGACAATAAGTGGAAATACCGCATCCACCTCGACCCCTTTCAGTTGATGCTCGACATCAAAGAGCTTGGCGACGAAATCAACGGCATCATAATCTTCCTTAGCGACTTAGACGACAAAGCCGCTCCACTCGTACAAGATCTCAAACAACTGGAAAAATCCTCTAAAATTGCCCTTATCGCCATGGCTGGTAAAATCGATTCATGGCCAAGCGATCTGAGAGAAGGCTGTGGCTTCGAAGCGAGCAGTGACGCAAAACCCAGTGCCCTGAGCAAAAAACTAACAAAGTATTTCAGCCCCTAAAATGGCCACCGCCTCCCTCATGAGAATATCCGATCACAGATCGAACCGCATTCTACTTGTCGACGACGACGAGATTGTCTTGCTCGCTATTAAAGAAACCCTCGAACGGGAAAAATTTCCAGTCGCAGCCTTTACGACTCCCGCCGAAGCACTCGAAGCGCTCAAAAACGAACGCTTCTCAGTCATTATATCAGATCATCGCATGCCCAAAATGACTGGGCTCGAATTTCTAGATAAATGCAAAGAACAGCAACCCAACGCTTCTCGGATACTCATCACGGGGGTCCTTACCCTCAGTACAGTTGTCGATGCCGTCAACAAAGGCGAAATCTTCCGCTTTCTCGCCAAACCATGGATTCGTGAAGAACTGATTGCGACCATCGACAATGCCATGCAGCGCTTCAACCTCGTAGAAGCAAACGACAAACTCAGCGCCGACACCCTCGCCCTCAACGAGCAACTCGTTCAATCCAACAACGATCTCGAAGCCAAAATCCGCGAACTCGAAGAAAAAACCGATAATTTAGACGAAGCTAAACAAGCCCTCGAACACAACTTCGACCAATCCCTAGAAATTTGCTTCCGACTAATTGAAGCGTTTCATCCCGTACTCGGCCAACAAACCAAGGCTGTCGTATCGATATGTGACGAAATCGCCAAATCCGACCAGCTAAGCCCGACCGACCAAGAAGTCCTCAAAGTCAGCTCCTGGATCTACAATCTCGGAAGAATCGGCCTACCTCGCGATCTCCTATCAAAGTCACTCAACGATCCGCAAAGCCTCACCGAGCAGGAAACGACTTTAATCCAACATTACCCCGTCTACGGCCAAACCCTCGCAAGCTTTGTCGATAATCTAAAGGAAGTCGGGGAGACCATCCGTGCTCACAGAGAACGCTTCGACGGCATGGGCTACCCAGACAAACTCTCCCGAGAAAGCATCCCAAGACCTGCGACGCATCTCGCAGTCGCAATCGGCTACGTCGAATGCAACCTCCCCAGAGATCAAGCTCTCGAATACATTATTAGAGAATCTGGAAGAGCCTACCACCCTGAATCCGTGAGGCTCTTCATGAAAAGCTCGAACCTCACCAAGCTTCCAAAGAAAGTACGTGAAATCACTCTATCAGAAATCGAAGAGGGTATGGTCCTCGCCAAAGGAATCTATAGCCCATCCGGACTCCTGCTTATTCCAGAAGCCAAACGCCTTACTTCCGGCATCATCAACAAGATCAAAGAACACGACTACGCCAATCCCATCACACAACGACTGATGGTATTCCGGTAACATCACCTCGTGATCCCAAAATCTAGAAGTCGCCCAACTCAAGCCACTTCACCCGCACTGCAAAGGCACTTGTAAGTATTTTTACAACTGCCTCTCCCTAAAGAGATTCTCTATCGCATGACGAATGAGAGAACTCATACTTTATGGAAAAAATAGGCCTCAAGCTCTAGGAGCGTCACGTCGATGTAGCTTATACTCCCCATTCTACATTTAAATCGTTAGATACAAGGTCGACTCATGAGCAACGCAATTTTAGACAACCTAAACGCATCCAGTTCTTCGTTTTCAACAGGAAAGTTTCTTACCTTCACCCTCGCCGATGAGTTCTACGGCGTCGAAGTACTGAAGATCCGCGAAATCATTCGCATGCAAAAGATCACTCCGGTTCCTCAAATGCCTAGCCACGTCAAAGGGGTCATCAACCTCCGAGGCAAAGTAATCCCAGTCATCGACCTTCGAGTAAAATTTAACCTCCCAACCATGGAGGCAACCGAACGAACTTGTATCATCGTCGTCGATGTAGACAGCGGACAAG
>CAWVWU010000023.1:0-27492 GCA_963933925.1 uncultured Puniceicoccaceae bacterium | reverse complement strand
GCCTTTGCTGAAATCGAGAATGTCGATCAGGTGTTCGCCGCACCATTCGTTATATTTTGGATCGTTGCAGAGCTGATGCTTGATCTCGTCGTTGTGGAGAAAGCGTTTTTCTTGGAGATCGATGGCGATCATTTTTCCGGGGCCGAGGCGGCCGGATTCGACAGTTTTGAGTTCGCTTTCGTCGATTAGGCCAAGCTCTGAGGCGAGAAGGACTGTGCCGTCGTCATATATTTTGTACCGGGCGGGACGCAGTCCGTTGCGGTCGAGAGTGGCTGCCACGTAGCGACCATCAGTGAATGCTATGGCGGATGGGCCATCCCAAGGTTCCATCATGCAAGCGTGATATTCGTGGAAACCGCGGCGGTTATCGTCGATCGTTACGTCGTTTTCCCACGCTGGCGGCATCATCATTGTCACGGAATGCATGGCGCTGCGGCCACCTAATGTGATGAGTTCCAGAGCGTTATCGAAACTTGCTGAGTCGGAGAGGTCCGGTTGGATCATGGGACGGAGATCTTCGAAGTGATCTCCCCATATTCCATGAACGTTGGAACGCTCACGTGCACTCATGAGGTTACGGTTGCCTCGGATTGTGTTGATCTCCCCGTTGTGGGCCATCATCCGGAAAGGCTGTGCGAGGTGCCACTGTGGGAACGTATTAGTCGAGTAACGTTGGTGGAAAATGGCGAAGGCTGTCTTATAAAGAGGGTTTTTGAGATCTCTGAAGTATTTCTTCACCTGTGGAGAATTGAGCATGCCTTTGTAGACAATGGTCTTGTTGGAGCAGCTGCAGATGTAGAAGCCGTCGATCTTCTCCTCGGCTGCTTTGCGTTCCGCTGCCTTTTGTACGAGAAAGAGAGCACGTTCGTAATCGTCGTTACTCATGCCCGGTCGTTTTGCGATCAGTGCTTGGACGATTTTTGGTTGGGTGTCTAAGGCTTTGCGGCCGAGACAGGAAGAGTCGATGGGAACTTCGCGCCAGCTAATAAGAGTAAGGCCTTCTGACTTAACGGCATCTTCGAAAATCTTCTTTCCGTGAACTTGTGTGTATTCGTCTTGGAGAGGGAGGAAGAGTTGGGCTATTCCGAGATCTTCGTTCTCGTAGAGGTGTTTGCCTTGTTCTTCTAGAAAGGCACTGAAAAGTTCGTAGGGAATTTGAGTGAGGATTCCGGCTCCGTCACCGGTGATCGCATCGGCGTCGACGGCACCGCGGTGAGCGAGATTTTTGAGGGCTTGAATTGTCTTTTGAAGCAACCCGTGTGAGGCTTCGCCATTTATGTTGGCGAGGAACCCAACGCCACAGGCGTCGTGTTCAAATTCCTTTTTATAGAGGAGTGGAGAGGCGGTTACTTCGTTCATGCTAATCGTATGGGAGACGGGATTGTGCTGTGAGTCGAAAAAGGCCGGATCATAATGTCCGGCCTGTGTGTTATTTAAGAATCTTCTTTCTAGTGGCGTATTGTCTAGAAGAAGCGGATGGGCTTGGATTGCATTTCTTTATGCTCTTCGTCTGTGCAACCACGGTCGGTTGGGACAGACGTTTCTTCGCTCGTATCGCCGACGAGTTTATTTTCCAGCATGTAGGCCTCAACTTCTTCACCGCTAACGTCCGCTAGCATGATGCCATCGATTTCGACGCATGGTGAAAGGGGCTGACCGGATTTCGTTACCATCTCAGCGTAGTTTTCTTGGCTGTTGATGATATCGATATCTTCGTATTCCAAGGTGTGCTTAGTCATTATAGCGCGTACGCCCATGCTCCAGCCGCATTGTGGTTTTAGATATGCTTTGATTTTCATAGTGTGAAGATGGTGTTCAGTTTAAGCAGACTCCTTGCCAAAGTATGGCGAAGGAACGAAATGTTCAACTTAGAGCCGCCCTTTCTGGCAAGGATTATTGTAGATGGACGACGTTTGAGGTGAATTCATTGCAAATTTTTCAATATTCATAGGGTATGACTGTCTATGTCCTACCCTAGGATGTATATTTATCCGCATGCAATTCGTACTCCAATCTTGCCAGCGCAAATGGGCAATCTCAGATTACATCATAGAAACCACGCACACTAACCGGATCACAAACAGACTTCAGATATGGCAAAAGGTAAAATCACTCCCCTTCCCTCTCCAGAAAACCGCGATAAGAACATCGAGATGGCAATTTCGGCGATCACCAAGCAATTTGGTGAAGGCTCTATCATGCGTCTCGGAAGCGGTACACAGCTACAAGTAGAGACAATTTCAACAGGGTCGCTTTCAGTGGACTTAGCATTGGGCGTTGGTGGAATGCCACGCGGTCGTATCGCGGAGATCTATGGTCCGGAGTCTTCGGGTAAGACGACTTTGTGTCTCAATTTGATCGCAAATGCTCAAAAAGAAGGCGGTTTAGCGGCCTTCATTGATGTGGAGCACGCACTCGATCCGAAATACGCCCGTCAATTGGGGGTTAATTTGGACGATTTGTTGGTTTCACAGCCCGATAGTGGTGAAGATGCCCTTAATATAGCGGAGGCGTTGATTCGTTCGAATGCGATCGATGTAATCGTAGTCGACTCAGTTGCGGCATTGGTTTCGCGTGCTGAGCTTGATGGTCAAATGGGCGATGCCACAGTAGGATCACAAGCACGTTTGATGAGTCAAGCGATGCGTCGTTTGACGTCTGTGGTGAGTAAAACAAAGTGTATCTTGTTGTTCACCAATCAAATCCGTGAAAAGATAGGCGTTATGTTCGGCAGTCCTGAAACCACACCAGGTGGTCGTGCACTGAAGTTCTTCTCGTCAATACGCATGGATATCCGCCGTATCGGTCAGATTAAGGATACCAGTGGAACAGTGATTGGTAACCGTACGCGCCTTAAAATCGTAAAGAACAAGGTAGCTCCTCCATTCAGGGATTGTGAATTCGATATCATGTATAACGAAGGAATTTCTAAGACTGGTTCGATCGTCGATCTTGGAATTGAACACAAGGTTCTCGAAAAGAAGGGTGCATGGATTTCTTTCGAAGGTAACTTGGTGGGTCAAGGACGTGAAGCCGCCAAGACTGCTTTGGCTGAGGATCCGGCTTTGGCAGATCGCATCGCTGCAGAGATAACAATTGCGATTCAACCGAAGGAAGAGTCCAAGGAATTGAAGGAAGCGGTCGACGCCTAAAGCGTTTTGATTCGATAGAAAACGCTTTCTAGTTGCAGGACCGCTTCGGCGGTCCTTTTTATTTGGTAGATCAGGTTTGAAGGAAGCTCTTCGAGGATTGAGTCCCCTACTTCTTAGTGCAGGGGATTTGGAAAAGGGCATTCACAATCGTCTTTGATCGAGATTAATAAATTTGAATAAATATTTAGTATGAGTAACCAGGATACAATTGCAGCAGTCGCAACTCCACATGGAGAAAGTGCGATTGCGATGGTACGTGTGAGCGGAACAGCTTGTTCAGATTTAACTCAACAGATATTTGCTCGCAAGTCCCCTCCCCTGCCTCGCCGTTCTTGTCATGGCGATTATCGATCCGCTTCTGGGGAATTATTGGACGATGTTGTCTACTGTTTTTATAAGGGACCCGCGTCTTATTCCGGTGAAGATACATTGGAAATTATGTGTCACGGAAATCCCTTGATCGCGACACGTGTTCTACAAGATCTTTTCAAGCGAGGCTGTCGTCAGGCCGAACCAGGTGAGTTTACACAGCGTTCTTTTTTGAATGGTCGTATGGATCTTACTCAGGCTGAAGCTGTTATGGAATTGATCCAGGCTCGAAGTGATAAAGCTATTCGAGTGGCGAACAACCAACTGCGTGGTGCCTTCGGGCGTCAATTGATGGAATTGAAAGAGAAGTTGCTTCGGAATGTGGCGGTGATTGAAGCCTATATCGATTTCCCTGAAGAGGATCTCCCTGCTGAACAGAGACAAGCTCAGATCGATGGTATTCAAGGTGTAAGGACTTTTTGTAGTCGGCTGATCGACAGCAGTAAGTATGCTGCATTCTTGAGAGACGGGGTTAAGACCTTGATCCTCGGCGAGCCTAACGCAGGTAAGAGTTCCTTGCTCAATTGTTTATTGGGCTTTGAACGAGCGATTGTCAGTGATGAGCCTGGGACGACTCGTGATTTTCTGCGGGAGCGAATTATATTGGGTGATCATAGTATACAGTTAATGGATACAGCTGGTTTGCGAGTCGCTCAGGGAGCGATTGAGCGTGAAGGGATTAAGAAAACGATCGAATTGGCGAACGAAGCTGATATGTTTCTACTTGTTGTTGATTCTAGCCTCCCCTCCCCTGACTTTCCTCAAGAAATATTGGAGCATTTGACGACAGAAAATTGTATTGTGGTCAAAAACAAGAGTGATCTCCCCTCCCCTGTTGAGGTGGCGGCTGTTCTTGAGACCTTTTCGAGTGTTTCCTTGTCGGCATTGAATGGAGACGGCTTAGATGAGCTTAAGACTGCTTTGATTCAACATATCGACGCTCATTTTTCTAATGATGAGGATGAGCTTATTCTTGTTAATGCCCGCCATAGTACGGCATTGGGCGAATTGAGGGATTGTTTGGATGCAGCCCTTGGTAAATTTGAACTGGGTGACGAAGCAGAGCTCATTGCGAGCGATATGCGCGGGGCAATGGATGCTATTGGCCGTATTTTGGGGCGTATCGATAACGAAGATATGTTGGATGTGCTCTTTTCTTCCTTTTGTATCGGAAAGTGAGCGTTTTGTGCAGGGTCGTTGTTTGAGCGGCTCTTTCTCTCTATGCGGATTGGATATTTATTGTAGGACCGGATGTTATCCGGTCAATTGGTCGAATGTCCGGGTAACATCCGGATCTACATGCATTAGCTCTACAATTAGGGGCTAATCTGCCTCATTAAGGCCTCTGCGTTATCGGCTTGTGCTGCCCTGCCCTTGGACTATGGTTCTGCCGCAATGATATTCTCCAAGGAGCCATTTGATGTTATTGTTTGCGGTGCAGGACACGCTGGGTGTGAAGCAGCCCTCGCTGCGGCCCGTATGGGTGCACGAACCCTTATTTTAAGCGGTAATATAGATACGATTGCTCAGATGAGCTGTAATCCAGCTATCGGCGGAGTTGCTAAGGGACAGATTGTTCGTGAAATCGATGCGTTAGGCGGCGAAATGGCCATCAACACAGATACGACGGCCATTCAGTTCCGTCTGTTGAACGCTTCTAAAGGGCCTGCGGTACAGTCGCCGCGTGCACAGTGCGATAAACGGGCGTATGCTTTAAGAATGAAGCATGTGCTCGAATGGCAGGAGAATTTGCACGTTTTCCAAGCGATGGTCACGAGTTTGATCTTTAAGAACGGGAAAGTCGTGGGTTGTCGTACTAATCTGGACGTCGAATTCTATGGAAAGACGGTAATCATCACCACAGGGACCTTTCTCCGCGGGTTGATGCATATCGGAAAGAATAAGAATGAAGGCGGTCGTATGGGCGATCATTCGGCGAAAACTCTGTCGAATAGCTTCCTGGAAGCCGGAATTGAGCTCGAACGGCTTAAAACGGGTACTCCGCCGCGTATTCTCGGCCGATCGATCGATTTCTCGAAGCTCGAGGTACAATCTGGTGATGTGGAACCGACATTCTTTGCTTATCACGATACTCGAGAAGAAAAGGACATGTTCCACGTGGAACATTCGGGTGAATCGTTGGCGGGGTGGAAACCAGGTACGGATCAGGTTGATTGCTATGCGACTTACACGAATGCTGAAACGAGTAAGATCGTAACGGACAATCTACATCAGTCTGCGATGTACAGCGGAGAGATTGCAGGTACGGGGCCACGTTACTGCCCAAGTATCGAAGATAAATTTGTTCGTTTCGCCGAACGATCGCGTCACATGCTTTATTTGGAGCCTGAGGGCCGCCATACCAACGAGTATTACATCAATGGATTGTCGACGAGTTTGCCCTTTGATGTGCAAATGGCGATGATCGCGACTATTGAAGGCTTGGAGAATGCGACTTTATTGCGTCCCGCTTATGCCGTAGAGTACGATTTTTCCCCTCCAACTCAAATTTATCCGCATTTGGAGAGCAAGAAGGTAGAGAATCTCTTTTTTGCGGGACAGATCAACGGAACCTCCGGTTACGAAGAGGCGGCGTGCCAAGGGCTTGTTGCTGGCGTAAATGCGGTCTTGAAGGCGAGGGGAGAGGATCCTTTCGTTTTGAAGCGCCACGACGGCTATACGGGTGTCTTAATTGATGACTTGGTGACAAAGGGCACTCAGGAACCTTATCGAATGTTTACGAGTCGTGCTGAGTATCGCTTGTTGTTCAACCATGGGAGTTCGGAGCTTCGGATGGTGGATTACGCGAAGCAATATGGGCTGTTGTCGGATACGCGTATCAAGCGTATTGAGGAGAAGAAATCCGCGGTTGAGGAGTCCATGTTGTGGCTCAATAAAAATCGTCGAGAGGGCATTCCTTGGGCGACATTGATTCAGCGCAATGACCCGACTTTGGTGTTGCCTGATGAGTTCACTTGTAAGTCCAAAGTGGTCAAAGATGAAGTCCTGTATCGGGTGAAATACGATGGTTATCTGCAGCGTGAATTGCGACAGATCGAGAAGCGCAAGGATTTGGAGGACTTGAAGTTGCCTCGTGATTTTGACTTTCTAACGGTCAATGGATTGAAGAAAGAATGTGCCTTGAAGCTTAACGAATTTAAGCCGGCGAGTTTGGGTCAAGCCAGTCGAATTAGTGGTGTGAACCCTTCAGATATAAGTATTTTGGTGATTGCGATGGGTCGTTAAGCTGTTGTTTGTCATATGTTTATATATTTTTTGCTCTCGGTTGAGATGTGTGGCGAGGCGTGGGGGATCAACGTCGAATCCGAACTTGTTTGAGAACCATTAATGCGTTTTGATAGGTAAACTTATGTTACCGGATTGTAACCCTGAGGGCCTTGCTCTTAGTGTGTTTTTTGTAACAAACTAGACGGATAATATCTTATTGGATGTTCCATGATTGAAAATAGCCGCCAGAATAGAGTCCTAGTGATCGACGATGAAGTCGATGTGACGGAGCTTTTGAGTTATCATTTGAAGCAGCGAGGATTTGCTGTTCAGACGATTAATAATCCGCGTTACGCTTTGGAGGAAGCACAGAGCTTTGGGCCGGATCTTATCGTGTTAGATATCATGATGCCGGAGCTCAGTGGTCTTCAAGTCTGTCGCATCTTTCGTGCGGATCCAAAATTGGCTGCAGTTCCTATCATTTTTCTCAGTGCGAAGACTGAAGAGGATGATCGCATCGAAGGGTTTGAGAGTGGTGCAGATGATTATGTTTGTAAGCCATTTAGCCCCAAGGAGTTAATGCTTCGTGTGGGGGCGGTCCTCAAGCGCTTTGGAGAGGAGACTGGTCCAGATACGATTTTGAGTATTAATGAGATCCGAATGGATGTTGAGCATCACAAGGTGGAGGTTTCGGGGAAGGAGATCGAATTGACCGCGACGGAATTTCGTTTGTTGAAGTTGTTGCTTCAGGAAATTGGTAAGGTTCAAACTCGGGAGGTCCTCTTGCAGAAGGTTTGGAATTACGAGAACGACATTGAGACGCGTACGGTGGATACTCACATGCGTCGTTTGCGGGAGAAACTGGGTGATGAAGCCACTTGGCTGGAGACGGTTAGGGGAGTGGGGTATCGTTTGGTTGAGCGTCGATAGAGTCGGGTGAAGGGGGAGGTGTTAGTGCCGAATTATCTCGATTCATTTCAACATTCAGCATGGGCTGAGTTTTCCAATTGATCCAATCGTATGCTGTACCTTCTGCTAGTTGTATTTGTCGGTTTAACGCTATTATACGCGGTAAAATATTTCCGCCAGAAAAAGGCGATTGGTAAATTGACAGAGTCTTTGGTATCCCGAACGTCGCTGCTAAATTACGCAGAGGAATTTCGAGGGGGAGGTGAGGATTGGAAGCAATTGGTCGAAGAGCTAAATCGGCTGAATTCAGATATCAGTCGTCTGGATCGCCAGAATAGCGGGCGTTTGAACCAAATTGAGACGACGCTTGGTAGTCTACAGGAAGGGGTTCTAATTATTGATCGGGATAGTTATATCCTTTTGCATAACAAAGCGTTAGCTGATGTCTTTCCCTCTGTTGTCGATGGAGTTGGGAAGCGGGTTGAAAGTTGTTTGAGCAGTTCGCTCTTTTTGGAGTTTCTTGCTGAAGTTAAAAGAGGGGATGGGCCGCTGCGCCGCGAAGTGAGCTTTCTGGTAGGGGGTAAACAACTGTGGATGGAGATATCTGCTGCGGAGTTGGCGGATGTCGAAGAGGGCACTGCATCGTGGTTTCTTTTCGTCCTCTACGATATTACTCGAATTAAACGCTTGGAACAGGTTCGTAAGGATTTCGTTTCTAATGCGTCTCACGAATTGAAGACGCCCGTTGCTGTCATCAAGGGCTATGCCGAAACGTTGATTACTGATTATGAGCATATGGCAGGGGAGGATAGGGAGCGTTTTTTGAACACGATCTATCGTCACTCGGAACGTTTGGCATTGTTGATCAATGACTTATTGAGCCTATCCCGTTTAGAGGAGGATGCGATTGGGCTGAATTTAGCGGAATTGGATTTCATTCCATGGTTGGAGCAGGTTAGTAAGGATTACCAACTGCAGCTGCAGAGGCAGAAGCGTGCTCTCCAGCTAGAGATTCCAGTTGGTATTGAAGCACGGGTTCGGATTGACGCTCTTAAGATTCGTCAGGTCCTAGATAACCTGGTGGAGAACGCTTGTAAGTACTCGCCAGTTGAAGGGGCGATTGGGTTTGGAGTTTCTTTGGGGACTGAGGAGCTTACTATTTGGGTCCGGGATTTTGGTAACGGTGTTTTAGAGAAGGACTTACAGCGGATATTTGAACGATTCTACCGCGTTGATAAAGGGCGTGCTCGTGAGACGGGTGGAACGGGGCTCGGACTGAGTATTGTGAAACACATCGTCGATTGTCACGGTGGGGAACTGAGAGCTGAAAATGTAGAGGAGGGCGGCTTACGCATTTCCTTCACATTACCTTTGGTTTAGGGCACTCGGTCATAGGTTTCATTAGAGAGCAGGGGAGTTCTCGATTGCTTTTCATGAGTGTCGCGAAATGTAAATTTTCCTTTTGCTTCATCTCGCTGCTTGCCACGACTAGCGAGGCAGGCTTTCTACATGGCCGATGCCACTAGAAGAATACACTGCAAAAATCGATGCTCGGAAATCTCGTTTGAAAGAAGCCTTGGCTGAGGTGCTAGAGGGGAATGAGCTTCCGTTGTGCCTAGAGATTGGTTCAGGCCATGGCCATTGGATGGTCGATTTCGCTTCCGTGCACAGTGATCGCTTTTGCTTGGGAGTGGATATTATGGGCAAACGGATTCGTAAATCGAATCAGAAGCTTGAGCGGGCGGCCTTGAGCAATGCGGCGTTTATTCAGGGGGAAGCGTTCGAAACTTTGGATTCATTGCCAGAGGGAATGGCTCTTAAGGAGGCGTTTATTCTATTCCCGGATCCTTGGCCTAAGAAAAGGCATTGGAAGAACCGGATTATCAACCCGCAGTTCTTGAGTTCCCTCGCCCAACGTTGTGCGGCTGGGGTTCGCGTCTATTTTAGGACCGACGTTTTCGATTACTACGAATGGGCCCTCGAGGTTGTTGGCGAACACCAGGATTGGGACATTTTGGAATCAGCAGAATGGCCCTTCGAGCGCGAAACTATATTTCAGGGGAAAGCGGAGTCCTATAACTCCCTTGTTTTTGCACGATCCGAGTAACGGATGCTTCAATCCGTTAGCTGTATATAATAATAGCGGCGAATTGAGCGACGACTACAGCTCCTAGCAGAATACAGATGAAGGAGTAAAACGAATCAAATGAGCGCGTGCGATAGGGGAGGGCGTTCTTGCGAGAAGGGCTCGGATTTTTGGTCTTCCTAGGGCCTTGTTTTGCCCGGAGACGTTCCTTGTCCTTAAGTTCGAGAAGTGCACCTGTGAGATTCTTTTCCGCCATAATCAAAAATGTCTTAGGCTATTAATTTTTCAGCACACGTGCATTAGCAAATCTAAAGACTGTGATAACTTTGTGATATAAAGGCCCCTTATAGGGCTAATTTCATTTAGAGGGTTGACGAGCACAAAATGATAGGCCAACAAAGCCCTTCCAAAATCTTATGCCAGGCAAGAAAACACTCACTATTTCTCTCTTAGCTCTCACGATACCAATGGCAGAGACCATGGCATCTGTGTCGCCAGCAGCAGACAAGTTTGAACTCTTTGGTCTTCCGGTAACCAACAGTATTATCACAGGTTGGGTTGTCTCCTTGATTTTGTTGGTCGGACTGAGAATGATGGTTGGTACACCGACTTTGATTCCCAATCGCGGACAAGCAGTTGTAGAAAGCTTTTTGGTATGGCTTCGCGACACTGCAGCACCGATCACTGGAAAGCATGCACTCGGTGCTACGCTCCCATTCGTTTTGGGATTCTTCTTTTATATATTGATCCAAAACTGGAGTGGCCTTTTCCCAGGCGTTGGAAGCATCGGATATGGTGTTACTGATGCCGCAGGAGATTTCCATATGACGCGTCCTTTCATCCGCCCAGCAAATGCGGATTGGAATGGAACGATCGCTCTCGCAGTCGTTGCGATGGCGGCATGGTTGTACATTTGTCTTACTAAGGCTGGTCCCGTTGCGTTGATCGCAGATCTTTTTGGTAACAAGGCAGACAAGAAAGAAGTGGGAACGGGCATGTGGATGATGCTTTGGCCGGTTTTCCTTATCGTAGGTGTCATCGAAGTCGTTTCGATCTGCATCCGTCCTTTCACACTTTCAGTTCGTTTGTTCGGAAATATCTTTGGGGGAGAGAATCTCCTTCATGCTACGAACTTTTTCCCCGCTTTCTATTTCTTGGAGCTTATGGTTGGATTCGTCCAAGCACTCGTCTTCATCCTTCTCTTTAGTGTATACGTTGGGCTCATTTGTAACCACGGAGACGAAGAACACTAAGAACCACTTTTAAAACAATTTTGTTGTCGGGACCATGTACCTAAAACGTGGGCGACTTCATAACACTAAAAACAAACAAAAAAGATAATGATCCACATCCTAGCAGAAATCACAGGTAACCTCACATCATCAATCGGCGTACTCGGTGCGGCACTCGGCGTAGGCTTCATCGGAATGAAGGCTGCTGAAGCAGTTGGACGCAATCCAGGTGCTTCTGGTAAGATCCTCGTACAGTCCATCCTCGGTATGGCACTTGCAGAAGGTCTTGGTGTTCTTGCATTGTTCCTCGGTTAATCGAAGATAATTTATTTCGGCGTGTCGTCTCTACTATAATAGGCGGCACGCCTTTTCCCTTTCGCTCATACAACAACATTTCTAACACCTGCAATGTTCGACCTAATACTAGTTCTCGCTTCCGCTGATCCACACGCTGCAATGGAGTCCGTCAGCATTCCCGAAAAATTCGGCCTAGAATTGTCCCAGATCGGGATGCAGGTATTTAGCTTCTTGGTCCTTACGGTCATTCTCTGGAAGTTCGGTTTCAAGCCAGTTTTGGCGACACTCGACGAACGCCAAGAAACAATTGCTTCCGGTCTTCAGTATGCTGAAGAGATGAAGGTGAAGCTCGCCGACGCGGAAACGCACCATAAAGAAGTTCTTCAAAAGGCTTCGATCGAAGCGCAAGGTATCGTAGAAGATGCACGCAAGATCGCTGATGAGAAAATCAGCAAGGCGACTCAAGAAGCAGTGAAGCAAGCAGAAGAAGTCATCAAGAAGTCTGAGAAACAGATCGAGATGGATCGCAAGCAGATGCTTGAAGAAGCTCGCAGCGAAATCGCTCGCTTGGTCGTTGCGACTGCAGCTAAGGTTCTTTCCAAAGATCTCACCGCTGATGAAAAGAGCCGCTATTCTGAATCCGCGAGTAGTAACCTCGTTGACTCCAGCAATTAATTTTATCCTCTCTTAATGAAGAAGCAGGACAAACAGAATCTAGAGTACGCCAAGCAACTTCTATCGATCAGTGTCGATGAAAGTGGTGAGCTAACCGACGAGCGCGTCGGTGGTGTCCTACAAGCGTTGGGAAAAAATCCACCGCATAACCACCTTGCTGTTCTGCAGAGCTACTTGGGACTCGTGAAACGCGAAGTCTCTAAGAGCAAAGCGATCGTTTCACACGCCGGGACAATTTCCCAATCTGCGATTGATGCGATTCAAACTCAAATGAGTCGCAAGTACGGTCGCAAGATCACCGTCGAAACCGTAGAAGATGCGAGCTTGATTGCTGGTATCCGCGTTCGCGTTGATTGCGATGTTTACGAAACTTCAGTCGCAAGCACTCTCGAGTCCTTGCAATCTTCACTTTAACAACAGCCACCTTTTCAACAAATCCTTTAACGCAAATATATCATGAGTTCCGTCATCGAGCAGATCGAACAGCAAATAGCTAACCTCCAAGCAAAGACGGTCCAAAGCAACACGGGTAAGATTATCCAGGTTGCGGACGGCGTCGCAAAGGTGGATGGCCTTTCAGAGGTCATGTACAATGAAATGATCGAGTTCCCTGGGGGAACGATCGGCATCGCTTTGAATCTCGAAGAGAACGAAGTCGGTTGCGTGATTTTGGGAGATCCGACTCACCTGAAGCAAGGTGATGAAGTGAAGACCACTGGAAAGCTTCTTTCCGTTCCTGTCGGTAAAGGTCTTTTAGGTCGCGTTGTTGATTCCCTCGGTAATCCAATCGATGGAAAGGGTTCACTCGAATCTTCAGCAACCTATCCTGTAGAAAAGATCGCTCCAGGCGTAATCGCTCGTAAGTCAGTCGACCAACCACTGATGACCGGTATCATGTCAGTTGACTCCATGATTCCAATTGGCCGTGGCCAACGTGAGCTCATCATTGGTGACCGCGGTACGGGAAAGACTTCCATCGCGATCGACACGATCATTAATCAAGCGAAGATCAACAAAGTTGGTTTGGAATCTGGCGACGCCAACTTCCGTCCAGTGTATTCGATCTACGTTGCGATCGGACAAAAGAATTCAAGTTTGGCACGTACGATTGGCGTACTCGAAGAGGCAGGTGCTCTTGAGTTCACAATCATCGTAAACGCTCCCGCAGCGGACAGTGCGACGAGCCAGTACCTCGCTCCTTACTCAGGTGTAGCGATGGCCGAGTACTTCATGGCAAATGGCATGGATGCCTTGATCGTTTATGATGATCTTTCCAAGCACGCTGCCGCTTACCGTCAAATGTCTTTGATCCTGAAGCGTCCATCTGGTCGTGAAGCGTATCCTGGTGATGTTTTCTACCTACACTCACGTTTGCTCGAGCGTTCTGCTCGTGTTAACGAAAAGAACGGCGGCGGGTCGATTACAGCACTTCCAATTATCGAAACATTGGCAGGCGATTTGGCGGCATATATTCCGACCAACGTAATTTCCATTACAGACGGGCAAATCTTCCTCGATACAGATTTGTTCAACCAAGGTATCCGCCCAGCGGTATCAGTGGGACTTTCAGTATCACGTGTTGGTTCTGCCGCACAGATCAAAGCAACGAAGCAAGTTGCGGGTAAGGTTAAGCTCGAATTGGCTCAGTTCCGTGAATTGGCGGCGTTCGCTCAGTTTGGTTCAGATCTCGATGCGAAGACAAAAGCACAACTCGACCGTGGTGCCCGAATCGTTGAGCTCTTTAAACAACCCGCCTTTAACCCGATTGCAATTGAGCAACAAGTTGCTGTTCTTTGGGGAATGCAAAACAACTACTACGATGAAGTGGATGTTTCCGATATGGTTTCAGCAAGTCATTCTGTTCGTGAGTTTTTCCAGAACCGCAAGGAGTCTCTTCTTGATGCTATTCGCAACAAGGCGAAGATTGATGACGAGCTTCAAGTTGAATTGAAAAAAGCGTACGAAGAGTGGAAGCCTACTTTCAACGCCTAAGCTAATTCGCACCTGCAAACGTAACTAAATACATGGCTAACTTAAGAGAAATCCGACGCCGCATCAAGTCGGTCAAGAACACTCGCCAGATCACTCGGGCGATGGAACTTGTAGCGGCTTCGAAGATGAAGAAGGCCCAGCAAGTCGCATTGTCGGGGCGACCTTATGCAATTCTTCTTGCCGAGATGTTGTCACATGTTTCTTCACGTATCGAGGATGTTGAACACCCATTCTTCTCACGTAAGGAAATCAAGACACGCGGTATTATCGTAGTTACTACGGATAAGGGACTTTGTGGTCCTTTGAACGGAAATGTTGTTCGCGAAATCGCGAATATCAAGGAAGACGCGAAGTTCGTAAGTATCGGCCGCAAAGGCACTCAGTTTTTGAGCCGTTCTGGCAGGGACCTTTTGGCGGAGTTTTCGATTCCTGACAAAGTGCCTTTCATGCAAGTGAAGCAGATTGTTGAATTCATGGTTGAAAAGTACTTGGCAGGAGAAGTCGACACTGTCGAAGTCCTCTATCCTCGTTTTATCAATACATTGATCCAGCAAACTTCTTATACTAAGTTGCTACCGGTTTCTGGCCTCGAAGACATGATTACCGCTCTTCGCGGTAAGAATGCGAAAACCCACACTCCAATCGTGGACGATCGCTCGTTCAAGTTTGAACCCGACGCTGAGACCGTTTTGGCAAACTTGCTTCCTCTCTTTGTAAACCGTGAGGCTTATCAAGCGATCTTAAGTACCAAGGCATCTGAGCATAGTTCACGCATGGTTGCGATGAAGAGTGCGAAGGATAACGCCGGTAAGTTGATCGACGAGCTCTCCTTACAATTCAATAAAGCCCGTCAAGCGGCAATCACTCAAGAAATCCTCGAAATTGCCGCGTCTACAGCGACCAACGGCTAGGACGCCACATCGAAAACCTTTAGAAAATTTAAAAATTCTCACTTCTTAATTTAAAGTCATGAGCACAAACGGAAAAATCCTCCAAATCATTGGCCCAGTTGTCGATGTTCAGTTCGCCGAAGAAGCAATTCCTGCGATTTACCAAGCGATAACCATTAACTACACCATTGACGGAGAGGAAATCAAGTTGACCCTCGAAGTGCAGCAGCACTTGGGTGCCGGTAAGGTCCGTGCGGTTGCGATGTCTTCTACGGAAGGTTTAAAGCGCGGTATGGAAGTCATCGATACTGGGGCGGCGATTTCCGTTCCCGTTGGACGTGGCGTTCTCGGTCGTATCTTTAACGTTACCGGTGACCCCGTTGACGAACGCGGTCCTATCCCTCACGAAAAGCGTTACCCAATCCATCGCCCAGCTCCTCCATTGACTGAGCAGGACGTAAAGTCTAACATCCTCGAAACAGGCATCAAGGTAATCGACTTGATTTGCCCGTTCATCAAGGGTGGTAAGGTTGGAGCATTCGGTGGTGCTGGTGTTGGTAAGACAGTTGTCATCCTCGAGCTCATTAACAACATTGCGAAGACTCACGGTGGTTTCTCCGTATTCGCTGGAGTTGGTGAGCGTTCACGTGAAGGTAATGACTTGTATCACGAAATGTCTGATGCGGGTGTTATCGATCAACAGTGTATCGAGAACTCGAAGGTTGCTCTTTGTTACGGTCAAATGAACGAGCCTCCTGGTGCACGTATGCGTGTGGCACTTTCTGGTCTCGCGATGGCGGAGTATTTCCGTGATGAAGAAAATCAGGACGTATTGCTCTTCATTGATAATATTTTCCGTTTCTCTCAAGCGGGTTCTGAAGTATCAGCACTTTTGGGACGTTCCCCATCAGCGGTTGGTTATCAGCCAACTCTCGCGTCTGAAATGGGTCAGCTCCAAGAGCGTATTACTTCAACTACGAAGGGATCTATTACATCAATCCAAGCGGTATACGTACCAGCGGATGATTTGACTGACCCTGCTCCAGCGAATACGTTTGCTCACTTGGACTCGACTATCGTACTTGAGCGTTCTATCGCGGATTTGGGTATCTACCCAGCGGTTGATCCTTTGAATTCTGTATCCAAGGGACTCGAGCCTTCTATCGTTGGTGAAGAGCACTACGGTGTAGCACGTGGCGTACAACGCGTACTCCAACGCTATAAAGATTTGCAGGACATCATCGCGATTCTTGGTCTAGACGAGCTTTCTCCTGAAGATAAGCAAACTGTATTCCGTGCGCGTAAGATTCAGAAGTTCCTTTCTCAGCCGTTCAATGTTGCTGAAGTATTCACCGGTATGGCTGGTCGTATTACTCCAGTTGCTGACACGATTCGCGGTTTCAAGATGATTCTTGATGGTGAACTCGATGATGTAGCTGAAAACGATTTCTACATGAAGGGTGGAATCGACGAAGTTCTTGAAGTCTCTAAGGCTGGATAATCGGTTTTAAAACCAACCCGTATTTAACATGTCGCTACAACTTGAAATCGTCACTCCTGAGGCATCTGTCTATAACAGTACCGTTGACTCTGTGGTTATGCCAACCACGACTGGAGAAGTAGGTATCATGCCTGGGCATATCCCTCTTGTGACTGAAATCCAAGCGGGCGAGATTGTTGTCCAGAACAACGGTAAGAGTGAATCCCTTGCAGTCAGTAAAGGATTCGCCCAGTGCGTTGGAGACAAGGTTTCTATCTTGGCTGATGATGCAATTACACTGAGTGCGATTGACGAAAATGAAGTCGCTTCAGCACAAAAGCGTGCTGAGGATTCTTTAAAGAATGCTGAGTCAATGACTGAAGAGGAAATCAACTTGTTGGAGACAACCATTGCGTACTCGAAAGCCCAACTCTGGCTTCTGCATAACAAGAAACGCTAGGAACGCGTTTTAGTTTAAACATTTTGAAGGGGTCATCTACTATTAGTAGATGGCCTTTTTTGTATGAATACATAGCGAGATATTCATGCGAAGTTACTGATTTTGTTGGACTGACATGCCGATCTTTCCCAATGCTAGTGATTCTACTTAAGAAATCTCATGAAAGCTTTTGGAATCCAAGAACAGTGGACTCATCTTGTCTCTCAATCGAATCGTCTAAAAATCGGTGTGCTTGTGTCATTCTTGGTGCTGATGCCCTTCACATTTGCTCAAGATGAAGATGACGAAGATATCTTTGTTCTTTCTCCATTTGAGGTCGATACGTCAGATGACTCGAGGTGGAGAAATACCGACTCAACCTCAGGTACGACTCTAAATACTGCTATTAAGGATATCCCAATGTCTATTGAGGTTATCAATAGTGATTTTTTGGAAGACATTGGTGCTACTACTTTTGAGGAAGCATTAGAATATTCAGCTGGGGTAAACCTTGAATTGTTTTCTACTCCATCGGAACTCGTTAATATCTCAACACGCGGTTATGTTGGTTCTAGCGAGAGTGCAATGATTGGCGGTTTTGTTATTGAGGGAAGCGAACCTTTGACGGTTTTGATTCAAGGTGTTGGGCAAGAACTGATAGGAGCCCCTGGCTTGGATGCTTCGAATACATTGTCCAATCCAACCATTTCCTTGGTTAATGCGGAAGGTGAGATTATCAAAACGAATGATAATTGGTTTTCCGAGGATGAGTCGGCTAAGTCGCAAGCAATGATATCGACTGGTTCTTACATCTTAGCAGAGAATAGTAAGTCTTCTGCTCTACTAGCGACGTTAGATCCGGGGCTCTATAGTGTTGTTGTTAATGGCGTGGAGGGACTTGATGGAATCGCTTTGGCTGAGGTGTATCGAGTTCCTGGTGATTCTTCGAGTCGGTTGGTTAATGTTTCAACTCGTGCACAAGTGGGAGTTGGACATCAGGTTACAATAAGTGGATTTGTAATCGAAGGTGATTCAAATATGAAATTATTGGTTCAAGGTGTTGGCTTTGAGTTAATCGGTGGTCCTGAATTAACAATTGATAATGTTTTGTGGAATACCGTTATAGCACTACAGGGAGCTACGAGTGAAATTGCGGCTGATGATGATTGGGATTTTTATAATTCTGATTTGAAACTACAAGCGATGATCGATACCGGCTCTTTTCTCCTCTTTCCTAATGGCCCTTCCGCATCTCTATTGGAGACTTTAGCTCCAGGTGGCTATACTGTATCAATGAGTGGATATGATTCCTCCGAAGGAATTGCGTTAGTGGAAGTTTACGAAATCGACTAATATTCCTTTCAGCTGGAATGAAACTTTATGAGGTCGCCCACTCTCCGTGGGCGTCCATTTTTTATTCCTCTATCTTTAAGGTCTTTATTGCGATTCCCAAGGTGCGTGGATCTTTGCCATCGGTGAATTCGGCTGCTTTTTGTGCGGTGGGGGCTTCTATTTCCAGAAGGAGCTCCGTCTCTTGTTTTAGAAAAAGGTTAGCGGGGATTTTGGCAGAGAGAGAGGCTTCTCCTTCGAGGATTGTATTGATTATTTCTTTACCGTTAGCCTTTATTATGAGGGCTTGTGTCATGTTCTCCTGAGGTGCGAACGGAGAGACTCTAAGTGAAAGGGTGGTGGTTTTGTTTGGCGTTGATTCTAGGTTTAGAGAGAGTGTTGCCTTCTTTCCATCGATCCATGTTTGCTCGAGTTCGGCTTTATGCCAGCCGTCTACTATATAACGACTTGCAGTTCCGGTGTCGCTGAAATCTACGGTGTCTCCAAAATTATAGAGGCGATTGAGCTCACTGATCGTATCGGTGACAGTGACAGTAGAAGGGAGGGCAGAGGTTCCGGTGAAGAAGGGGGCTTCGTCAGGGATGATACTGAAAACAATGAGTTTATCGAACCAATCGTAGTTGTCTTCTATATGATCAGCCCCCTCATGGGCGGCGAGTGTGAGTGAGTATTCTCCGATTCCAAGGTTGAGTTGGGTTTCGAAGAGGCATTCGCGTTTGTCTCCTTTAGCGAGCGATCCGGTATCAGCTTTATGGTGAAAAGTGTTTGTGCCAAAGACGTCATTACCAAATCGATCGCGAATGAGGAATCCGATTGTGGGATTTTTAATCTCCTTGTTCGCTTCGATAACACATGAGATGGCTGCCGAGGCTCCTATAAGGAATTTGCGGCGGGGGATCTTATTTTCGTCCATGAGTTCGAAGCGGGCAATACTTGCTTTGCCGTTTCCTGATCGGGTAACGGTGCGTCCTTTTTCCTTTTCGATTTGTTGGATTTCGTATTCGCGCTCCTTTTGAGCGATCATAGCCGAATAATAATCGATGACATCGCTGGGGTTGCCGTCTCGGATAAGAGTGCCTTGGTCGAGGAGGACGGCACGGTCGCAGAGGCTTTTAACCATGGCTTCGCTGTGTGAAACGAAGAGAAAGGTTTTACCCTGTTTACGGAAGCTACGAATTAAGTGGGTACACTTGTGAGCGAAATAGGTGTCACCGACCGAGAGGGCTTCGTCGATGATCATGATCTCCGGATCGATCTGGGTAAGCATCGAGAAGGCGAGACGAACCTTCATACCGGAGGAATAGGTTTTAACCGGTTTGTTGATGAAATCACCGATTTCGGCGAAGTCTTCGATTTCCGGAAGTTTCTTGTCGATGACCTTCTTGGGAACACCGAGAATGGCGGCGTTCATGTAGAGGTTTTCTTTGCCGGTGTATTCTTCGTTGAAACCTGTGCCGAGTTCGAGGAGGGCAACGACCTTACCATTGCAAGTGACGGATCCTTCTGAAGCGGGGAGGGTGCCTGCAATTATTTGGAGGAGGGTTGATTTTCCTGCTCCGTTGAGTCCGACGATACCGATACATTCACCTTTATTGACGGTGAAGCTTATGTTGTTGAGGGCCTGAAATTTTTTAAACCGTTTGGAAACGCCGTCTACTTGTAGGGCAAAATTTCCGTCGTTGGTTTCGTTGGACGTAGTTGGGTTCTTGGAGGTGCTAGAAAGCATAGAAAAGAGATCCTATAGATTTGAAATTCTTGAAGTCAGTTAGAATCGATCTAACGACTTAGCGGATAGGACTCTTTGTGGAAGTCCGTATTCTTCAATTCTAATCTGCGAATCTGCGAATTCTATTAGAGGTGGGTGGAGGCCTGCTTTCGGCTATGAGTGTCGAAGAGGACGTAGGTCTGGATGTTATCTTGATTGCACATTGTCCGGACCTACACGGATTAGATGTGGTCGGGGAAGACGCGTTTGTATTTAGAGAAGACGTAGTAGCCGATTAAGTAAAAGCCGATCGATGAGGCGAAGAAGTAGATGATTTGGTTGTTTATAGGGAGGGCATTATTCCAGAGAACGGTCGATCGGTAGGCATCGATCGCGATCAATGCTGGGTTGAACTTGAGAATGGCCCAGCCTGCAGCTGGAATTAAGCTTACTGGATAGAAGACGGCACTGGCGTACAAGAGTCCCATTGAGGCGACTTGGGTTATTTGTGAAATATCGCGAAGAAATACGCCAAACGTGGCCAGCATGTAAGCCAGACCTTGACCCCAAAGGACGAGAGCGAGCGTAATTGGAATGAACCACCACGCATTTATCCCTGGCTGAATGCCGAAAGCGAAAAGGCCGATGAACATTAAGATTGATGTGATGGAGAATTCTATGGCGGCTTTTCCTACCATGGAAGTTGGAAGCACTTCGATCGGGAAGACCGTGGTTTTAACCAAGCGGTGGTTGTCGATAATGCTTCGAGAACTGGTGGCTAGGATTTCGCTAAGGAAGTGAATTACATTAAGCCCGATCAAAATCCCGATGGCGTACATGGGGCGCGTTTCCTCTTCGAGATCGGTAAATTTTCCATCGAAGATGTAGCCGAATACAAAGACGTAGAGGCTCAGCAAGAGAATGGGTTTTAGGACGAGCCAAGTGAGGCCTAAGGCGCTTCCTTTGGTCTCTTGAGTGAGAGCTCGTTTCGTGAATTGAATGAGCAGCTCGCGCTCCTTTAATAGGATGCGCAGTCCAAAGAGCTGAGAAGTTGGTTTGTCTGAAGATGGCACGGGGGCGGATTAAAAATTGGAAATTTAAAATTGAAGATGAAGAGCTCGATTGATTCGAGCGGACATCTGATGGGGGTGATAGTGTAGTGAGCTGAATTCTCAATGCTCAATCTTCATTGCGTGCTACTATCCTTGAGGCGAGGACTTCCTTGTAGAATTCGAGGGTTTCGACGGCGGTTTTGTCCCAGTTTTGCGTGCTGACGCTTTCGAGACCCGTTTTTGAAAGGGAATTGTAGAGAGTTTGTTCTCTTTCCAGTTTGAGCAGTTCGGAGCTGGCGGTCTCGGCTTGGGTGAAGTCGGTAAAAATGGCGGCACCTTCCGAAAATTCGCGAAGGGAGGGAAGGTCTTGGCAGATGGTCGGTAGGCCGAAGCTCATGGCTTCGATAACCGGAAGACCGAAACCTTCATAGTGGCTGGGAAAGAGAAGGGCGAAGGCGTTTGCAAAGTGCTCGGCCAAGGTGTCGTCGTCGAGGTAGCCGTGGTAGGTGATGGGGAGCTCCTTGGCGGCTTCTTGGATCTGTTCGATGATTGGTTCAGAGTGCCACTTGGCTCCGCCGATGAGAGTGAGCGGACGTGGGGATTCTGAATTGAGACAATAGTCTCGGTAGGTGGCGAGTAGCCCTTCGATGTTCTTTCGTGGTTCGATTGAGCCAACATAGAGCCACGGGGCATTTTGATTTTGAAAGCGATTGGGGTTCGACGTTTTCGCGGTAAATCGGGAGCCCGATCGGATCACGCGGTGTGGTTTCTCGGAGGACTCAAGCCAATCGGGAAGAACCTCTTCGAAATCGTTTTTCGAAGTTTGAGAGACGAAGATAAAGGCGTCTGCGTTTTTGAGAGCTTTTAGCAGGTGTCCTTGGCAGACGATTCGGTTGCGCTCGGAAGTGTATTCGGGGTGAGTCCAAAACGTGAGATCGTGGATCGTGTAGATGAGCGGTACGGCGGGGGAGAGGGTAGGTGCGAGGAATGAATTGGAGTGGACGAGGTCGGGATTTCCGGGGAGGGGCTTTGTTCCTGATTCTATTTCTGCCCAGAGGTCTCGCGCATCCCAGCACGACATTTCTGTGAATGGGGAGGGGCAGTCGTCTAGCTGGATGCCCTTGTGCGGCTCGGGGTTGAGCCATTCGCCGAATTGATGATAGAGGATGAGTTCGTTTTCAGGATAGGCTCTTTTAATCGCTTCAGCAAGAGCTGCGGCGTGCCATGCACAGCCTTCTCTACTCGAGCAAGTTTGGGCGACGTCGAAGGCGACACGTAGCGTGCTTGAGCCTTGGTCTTCTGAAATAGGAAGGAGGAATTGTTCCTTGGTGGTCATGGTCTTAGTACTGCGAAAGGGGTGTTAACGATTCTATCGCGAGGACTAATTTTTCTGCTTCAGGGTCGAGTTGATATTCGGGTAATATCGAGCGCCCTTTTTCGACGAGGTCCTTTCGAATCGTAGGATTCTCCGCCAGGGTCGTTAGTGCGTGGGCAATTTCGGACGGTTTGCGAGGATCGAAGAGTAGGGCGGCGTCGCGAGTGATTTCTGGAAGAGAGGCGACGTTGCTACAAGCAATGGGTGTTTGAAAGTGAAGGGCTTCTACGATGGGGAGTCCGAAGCCTTCGTAGAGGGAGGGGAAGACTAATGCGTCGGCGTATTCCCAGATGCTCTTGAAGGATGAGTCGTCGAGATGTTGAAAGAAGTGGATATGCTTATCGATTCCAAGGGTCTTGGTGAGTTCTTGAATGGCTTGTCCTCGCTCGTCGATGTGTCCGGTGAGAACGAGGTCCCATTGTTTGTAGTCTGGCGTGGCTTTGAGGTATTGCCGGTATCCGAGGAGGAGGCCTTCGTGGTTTTTGTGAGACCAGTAGTTGGCGGGATAGAGAAAATAGGGACGATCTACGAGTTGATCGGGTAGTCGGGCTTGGTCGATCGTATCGAAACGGCTGTGTAGCGGGAGGTAAGTACGAAGAATTTTGTCTTGGGGAACCTTGTAGTGGAACTGGATTCGGATGCTGCAAAAATCAGAGATGGTATGAATGAGTGAACTTTGTGCGATTGCTTTGGGGTACCAGTCGGATCGGTAGGCGACTTCGCTTTCGGGTAGATGATAGGGTAGATCGTTGTGGAGGCAGTCAACGAGGAGACTGATCTGAGGGATTTTTGAGTTATGAAAGTCCGAGAAACCAAAACCGGCGTAGAGCAAGTCTGCTCTGAGAGATTCGAGGAGAGACTCGGGGGCGACGGTCCAGTAGTGGATTACGGGGATTGGACTCTTGTGGGACCGTGGATCGACTTGAGTGTCATCGCCGCTGAGGTAGATTTCGACGTTGGGCAAGGTGGCAAGGAAGGAAAGCTCTCCGACTATTTCACTTTTTGCTAGGACGATAAGGTGGAACGATTCTGAGCGAAACTGGCAAATTCGCTTCAAAAATTCGTAGAGGAGTGGCTTCACTCCTCCATTCCCTCCTGCTTGAGAGAGGCGCGTTATATCATAAGCGATGCGGATCTTCTTCTGCACGAGGATCTTTCAGCCAAGAAACGCTTGGATCTGCGATATAAAAATAAATAGATAGTAGAATTAGAGGATTAAAGAGAAGGAATTCATTTTAGCATTTTTTTTAGAAATGAATTTTGGTGAGTAGATTCTTCCTTGAAGGACAAAGACTTAGCGTTGGCCTTGACAACATTCTAAGAGGATTGATTGCGATATGATAATTAAGTGTTAAGAAAGCACTCCTTAGGGCCTTTTCCTCATATAGGAATAGAGGATGCTAGGGATGTTATCCTTACGGATGATTGGAAGTCATTGGTTCTTACCTCTTTAATGTTCTTATAAAAGTGAAGTATTTGATTGCCAGATTGGCTGATAGGTCCTTTTAAATAAAACCGTCCGATAGGTATAAGTACTTATCAGTAAAGAAACTACTGTCTTCCGAGACCGAAATAACTATTTTTTCGAAAGAAGAATCCAAAGCTCGCCTACAAACGAAGTATTTAGAATGTTCCTTAAATTCGAGGATCCCCCTAATTTATCATGACTACCACTAACCGTATTCTTTTCCGTTCGATCAGAAATATTCTTCTGTCGGTCGGCTACTGTGGCCTGTTTGTATTATCGTTATTTTTGGCGTTTGAGTTTCGAGACGATTTTTCAGTCAATAGCTCAACTCAAGGTCTGATCTTAGGAAGCCTTCCCTATGTTATGGGGATTAAGATTATTTCAATGGTCATGTTTGGCCAATTTAGGGGTCTCCTTACTTTTTTTCGCCTCCCAGACATCTATCGAATTGGAGTGGCTATGGGGGTGCCATCGTTATTGTTGTTGATCGCTTCGTTTTACAGTAAGGAAGGGATTCTCATTTCCAAGTCGGCGATTATTTTGGATTTCTTTATATCATCGAGCCTTCTCTGTATCGTTCGTACGAGGATGCGGATTTTTCGTGAGCGTAGTAGTGGACAAGCGATTTTGGATCCGAATACGAATCGAGATAATATCATTATTTATGGGGCCGGCAATACAGGATCAGCCTTGGCTGCCCATCTGTTGGGTATGCGAGGGAAGAAGGTCCAGCCCGTAGCCTTTATCGATGACGATCAATCGAAGTGGAATAAACTCGTACATGGGATACGGGTATGGTCGTCCGTCTACGATATCGAAAAGATCATCGAGCGGTATGGGGCTACACGTCTTGTTATAGCGATGCCAAGTGCGAGCCCGAGCAAAGTGAGGCAAATCACCGAGCAGGCTAAACACGAGAAGTTGGAAGTGGAATTGGTCCCTTCGTGGGAAGAACTCGTTTCCGGGCGAAAGCGCGTTGATCGACTTCGTCCTGTTGTGATTGAAGATTTGTTAGGGCGTTCGGCGATTAATTTACATTCACAAAAGGTCGTTGGAATGGTTGAAGGCAAAGTGGCCTTGGTGACCGGTGCAGGAGGCACTATTGGCGGGGAGCTCTGTCGTCAAATCGCACAGTGCGAGCCCTCTTTGTTGATTCTTGTCGAGCGGGCTGAGTTTTTACTCTTTCAGATCGAGCAGATCATAAAAACGGAGTTTCCTCATGTGCCCCATATCGCCTTTATTGCTGATGTCACAGACGAGTCTCGCATGGACTTTATCATGGGAGGATTCCTTCCAAACATCATTTTCCATGCAGCCGCTCATAAGCATGTTCCGATGATGGAGCATCAGCCAGGAGAGGCGATTCGCAACAATACCTTAGGAACAGCGAATTTGGCTGATCTGGCGATCAAACATGAGGTTGAGCGCTTTGTACTGATTTCTTCAGACAAAGCAGTAAATCCAACGAATGTGATGGGAGCCACCAAGCGGATGGCGGAGATTTTTGTGCAATCGCTACAAGAACGCTCAAAGCATACTCAGTTTTTGGCGGTTCGGTTTGGCAATGTACTTGGTTCTTCGGGAAGTGTTATTCCTACCTTTCGTAAGCAGATTGAAAATGGCGGACCTATTACAGTAACTCACCCCGATATCACCCGTTACTTTATGACGGTTTCTGAAGCAGTTGGGCTCGTGTTGGATTGTTCTTCGGATGGTTCCGGAGGAGAGATTTTCGTTCTCGATATGGGAGAGCCCGTCAAGGTTTACGATTTGGCCAAGCAAATGATCGAGTTGAGCGGATTAGTTCTCGGAGAGGATATTGATATCGTGTTCAGCGGACTTCGCCCTGGAGAGAAATTGTACGAAGAGCTTCAGCACGAAGAAGAAACCTTGGAAGTCACGCACAACGAAAAGGTTTTCCGTTTCACTGGGCACAAGTCCAAAGAGAACGAAGTACGTGAGTTCTTAAAAAGCATTGGTCCGCTTCTCAAGAGTGCGGAATATAATGAGTTGAAACGTCAGGTTAAGAGCTTCGTTCCAGAGTATAAGCCAGACTTCTCTCCACCAAAGTGGGCAGAATCTCACGAAGAAGTTGCGGAGTGCTACCGTAAAGAAGGATTGCTCGCACGGGATTCTACAATAATCCCCTTTGACGAGCGGACGGCGTAGGGGCAGCCTTTGGCAGATGTTTCGTCTCCCGCTGAAGCGGGATTCCTCAAGTGTCGCCCGTTGGGCTCGGTAGAAAATTGCTGATTACGTATTGAAGATTAGAGATGGGTTTTCGAAGAGTGACATAAATTGTAGGTCCGGACAGCCCATTCGACTGAATGGGCACCCTAGCCCTACATGCTCAGTATTCTGAGTCCCTAAACCCAAGACCGAGTACCTCTCACCTTACAGATCTTTGCGGCCTTGAATCCGCGGAGCGGATGGACGGTTATAGGTGCGTGGTACGTTCTCCAGAAGGAGGGAATTTGTTTCGTCGCAGTACTTCTCAAGTGTCGGCCTGCGGCCTCGGTACAATCGCTGCGTCAGCAGCGATTATGCGGAATGTACGCAGCGCAGGGGTGTTCGACGGAGAAATGGCCGTTTTGAGGTAAAAAGCGGGTCAATCTTTTGACTTTTAACCTCGTGGCACGGTCTACTCACACGTTAAAGCGAAAGCGAATAGAGGCCCTATACTAGCACCCCTAGGGTGTTTTGTCGTTTGCCCCTATAAGCCCAGTGAGGGAATGGATGCTTGATCGGGATTGGAAGCTGTCCCCCTTGTTTTGCCTCCTGAGTTATGGCTTAGTAGTGGCATACAAAACGAAACGTTATCCAACTTATCCAAATATATCATGAAATCATTATCCAAATCATTAACATTATTAGCTGCTTCTGCATTTATTTCCATAAATGCGTTCGCATCTACATTGAACTACAATATCAGTGGCGATAATAGCATCGAGGCATATTTGTCTACTGATGGAACTACATTTGGCTCAGCTTTCGCATCAAGCAATACTTGGTGGAATACTGAATCCGGCAATACAACAGTCCAGAATGGACAAGATTATTTCTTGTTGATTAAGGTAGTTGATGACAATGCAGAGGAAAGAGATCCACAGGCTTTTGCGGGTGACTTTGCTCTAACAGGAAATCATCAGTTCTCTAATGGAACACAGTCTTTGTTTACAAATTTGACAGATTGGGGAGTTAATAATACCGGATTTGGTGACCCTTATCATAACCCCTATTCTCTTGGATCGAATGGAGAAGTTGGGCTTGTTCCTTGGTCTACCTATAAGTTTTCAGTCAGCGGAACTTATACTATGGAAAACATTGATAGTAGTGCTCACTGGATTTGGAATACTGAGCGCTCTGATCAAGGGTATAACTCGGATAATACTGCCTATTTTATGACACGTATTACTTCAGTACCCGATGGAGGCAGTACGCTCGCTTTTCTTGCTCTTTCAATATCTGGTCTTTCATTTTTAGGTCGTCGATACAGAAAGACCAAATAAGGTCCTGATTCGTTAATTTCAAACGATTGAGGCTCTGATTTATTTCAGAGCCTCTTTTTTTGAGTATTTGGATTGAGAATGTTTCGTCTCCCGCATGCGGGTTCGTTAGGGACTGGGGGGAGATCCTTGTTTACTTCGGTTTTGTTTTAACCGGCCCATCCGCTTTGCGGATTCAAATTCGCGAAGAACGCAAAGTGGATTGAGTTGTGCTTTGTTGCACGACTAAACAATGGGGGATGTCCCAATTCTTGTTAAAACTCAAGGTGGTCTAGTTCTGGGTTAGT
>CAWVWU010000022.1:0-28112 GCA_963933925.1 uncultured Puniceicoccaceae bacterium | reverse complement strand
GGGCGTTGTCCATGGTAAAGGAAATCGCTCCTGCACGGTGAGCTGCTTGGCCGACGATGTTGAGTCCTGAGATGGTTTGGAGTTGAGCGGTAGCGTAGTCGAGGAGCTGGGTTTCGTAGGAGGCGATGGTGTCGAGGCCTATGCTCTGGATATAGTCGATCGCGGCACCAAGCCCGATGGCACCTGCGATGTGCGGGGTTCCGGCTTCGAATCGAGAGGGGGGCTCTTTGTAGGTGGTGCCTTCGAATGAGACGTGGGCAATCATGTCGCCTCCGCCTTGGTAGGGACGCATGCCATCGAGGCGGCTTCGCTTACCGTAGAGGATTCCGATGCCGGTGGGGCCGAAGGCCTTGTGTCCGGAGAGAACGAGGAAGTCGCAGTCGAGGGCTTGTACGTCGACCGCCATGTGTTGGATTGATTGAGCGGCGTCGAGAAGGGTTGGAATTCCTTGTGCCTTTGCTGCTTCAATCATTTCCGCGACCGGATTTACGGTGCCGATGGCGTTGGAGACGTGAATGAATGAGGCGAGTTTGGTTTTCGGTCCGAGAAGAGACTTAAACGCGTCGAGCTCGAGTTCTCCTTTATCATTGACTGGAGCGACTTTGAGAATGCACCCGGTGCGTTCGCAGAGGAGTTGCCACGGTACTATGTTGGCGTGGTGCTCCATGTGGGTGATGAGAATTTCGTCGCCCTTCTTGATGAGTGGTTCGACGAATGAGTAGGCGACGAGGTTGACCGACTCGGTAGCCCCTCGGGTGAAGATTATTTCGCTGTCGTCCGAAGCATTCAGGTAGCGGGCGATTTTAGTGCGTGCGTCTTCGTGGGCTGCAGTGGCATCAACACTAAGGAGGTGGACACCTCGGTGGATGTTGGAATTTTCGTTGGCGTAGTAGCGCGTGATCGTGTCGATAACGGACTGCGGCTTTTGGGTAGACGCTCCGTTGTCGAGGTAGACGAGAGGCTTGCCGTTAACGGTACGTTGAAGGATAGGGAAGTCCTGGCGGGCCTGCTTTAGGATATCTGGATAGGGGGGAGCTGTCGTATTATTTGTGTCGGCCATAGTCGTAATCTGACAAGAGACCGTAGTGTCTTTGGAATTTCAAATTTAATATTCAGGGAGTAGCGGCTTAGGGACGTTTGTATGTACTGTGGGGAGAGGGAGAAGTCTGGTGTTCGTGAGGAGATTGCGTCTTAGGTTGGACCCATTAAAGAAAGACTTACGGCCTTCGTAGAAGAGTCGCGAGTCGCGTGGTAGATCATGGGATTTCTTGACTTTAAACACAAGGGGTATATGCCCCTTATTGTTATGGATGTTGATACTTGCATTTGTGCTCGGTTGAGACGAGCGACCCGTTCGATCACTAAGCTCTATGATGATGCACTGAAGGGGGGGGGAGTGAATGCGACTCAGTTTACCCAGCTTTACGCGATTGCTACGATTGAGTCGCCTACGTTGGTTCAGCTTTCGTACGAGACTTGTCTGGATCGCAGCACGCTTGGGCGTAATATTCGAGTCTTAGTAAAAATGGGATTAGTGAGTATGGACTCTGGTTCCGATGAGAGGACGAAGGTGGTGCATTTGACGAGCAAGGGAGTGACGGTATTTGAAGAGAGCAAGCCTTTGTGGGTGAGTGCTCAACGGCAGGTCGCAGGTGTTTTAGGGGAGATCGGGAGGCAACATCTTTTCGAGTTATTGAATAGCGTGGAAGGGATAAAGTGATGAATGCCAATTAAGGGGTATCTACCCCTTTGTTGCTGAGTCCGTTGCTTTTGAGTAAAGCCTGTCTTTTATCTGAGAAGGGCTCTCTAAGCGGGGTCGGCTAGAATGAAGCGGATGTCGTCGAGGGTGAGGACGTTGGAGAGGGCGTCTTCGTCGATGATAGCGTTGGCGAGGTTGCTTTTCTGCTTTTGAAGTTCGCGTATTTTCTCTTCGATCGTGTTTTTGGCGATGAGTCGGTAGGCGATGACTTGTCGTGTTTGCCCGATTCTATGGGTCCGGTCGATGGCTTGGGCCTCGACTGCGGGGTTCCACCAAGGGTCGAAGATGGCGACGTAGGAGGCGGCGGTCAGGTTGAGTCCGGAGCCAGCGGCTTTTAGGGAGAGGAGGAATACTTTTTCGGAATCGCTTTCTTGGAAGCGATCGATGAGTGCTTTGCGGTTTTGGGTTTTTCCGGTGAGGGTAAGGTAGGGGATTGATTTGGAGTCGAGGGTCTTTTCGAGCAACTCGAGCATGGATACGAATTGGCTAAAGATGAGGATCTTATGTCCTTCTTCTTGTAGGGGTTCGATGATGTCAAGGAGGCCTTGAACCTTGGCGGATACGAAGTCCTCTTTAACTTGTGTGCCGAGGAGTTGAGGGTCGCAGCAGATTTGCCTGAGGCGCATGAGGGATTGAAGAATGTTAAAGCGGCCTTCGTCGAATTGCTTTTTGTTTTTGATATCAAGGAGCCCTTGTTGGGCTTTCTTGAGCTCGGCTTTGTAGAGTTTGGCTTGTTCGCCTTCGAGTTCGCAGTGGATTTCTTCTTCGATACGTTCGGGGAGATCTTGAGCTACTTGACCTTTGGTTCGTCTGAGTACGAAGGGTTTTATGCGGCGGGCGAGTCGTGGTAAGGATAGGGGGTCCTTGTCGCTAAAGGTTCGTCGGAATGCTGATTGGGAGCCGAGGAGGCCTGGCATTGCGAAACGCATGAGGCTCCAGAGATCGAGAGCTCGGTTTTCTATGGGAGTACCTGTTAGGATTAATCGTCTATCCGTGCGGAGATTGCATGCAGCTCGAGCGGTTTGTGAACTAGGGCTTTTAATGTACTGTCCTTCGTCGAGAATGACGGCGTCCCAGAGTTGTGATTGAAAAACTTCTTCGTGGAGACGTAGTTGGGTGTAATTGGATACAAGAAGATTGATATCTGGGAGGGCTTCGTGACTGCGGGGATTGTAACAGACTGCTGAGAGTTTTGTTTCGAACTTTTCTGATTCGTGAGTCCAATTGTCCATGACGGATTTCGGACATATGATTAGGGCTCGGAAGGACGCTTGTTTATCGGTTTTTGTTTTTAACCATGAAAGCCACAAGAGGGCTTGGAGGGTTTTTCCGAGTCCCATGTCGTCCGCGAGAATTCCCCCAAGGCCAGCATTTGAGAGAAAGCACAAATATTGAAAGCCTTCAACTTGGTAAGGGCGAAGGATTTTTTCGAATTCTTTTGGTGGGGTTTCTTGAGGAAGGGTTTGCAGGTTGCTTATGCGGTTTGCGATCTGAGCTTTGGCGGTTTCGGATAGGCTCGCGATGGTTTGTTCGTTGTCGAGTTGTAGGGCGTGGAGACGTTGGGTGTCTTGGGGATCATTGAGTCCGAGGTCTTTGGTGATGCGTTGGGTTTCGGCGGATTGTTTGAGGTTGGCTCGTCGCCATTGGCCGCTAGGGAGTTTGACGAGTTTTCCAGGTGCGGCGAGTAGGAGTTCTATTTCTTCTTCGGTGAGGTGTGCGTCCTTTACTTTACGTACGAGCTTGATGTCGAACCAATCTAAGGAATCGGATTCTTGGGTGTCGATTTCGTAGGAGATATCGACAGCGGGCCCCTCCATTCCTGAAAGTTCCGGTGAGAGTTGTACCTCTATGTGTTGCGGTAGATTTTGGATCCAATTCGTGAACGCATCATGATCGGATGCCGTGTTGAGGGCATGCTCCCAAGCCTTATCGTCGTTATGCCAGCTTAGTTCGGATGATGTAAATAGATTAGGTGGAAGGATTAGGGTGTCTTGATCGATGATTTGGATACGGTCGTCGCCTCCAGTATTGTCGATTTGGTGAGTCGCTTGCCAGCCTCTTGATGTGAAATGGTAAAGGGGTGTGCTTTTTGAACTGAACGCTTGTAATTTGCAAAAGGCAGAGCTCGTGCCTGTGTCGGGTACATCGTGATTGCAGCTTAACTGAAGCTGTGGAGTTACCTTTTGGACCTTGGAACTGAGTTCGAGAGGGACGGGGCTTAATTGGGAATTTAGGAATGTTATACCTTCTTCCGAGGCGAGACTTTGCCAGGGTAGTTCAATCTTTGACTTTTCTCCGAGAAGAGATGCTCCCCGGTAGATGGTGTTGTCGATGAGATATAGATCGGGAGTCTGCGTGTGAATTAGTTCGTCTTCAAATTCGTCATCTTCGTAGTCATCAAATTCATCGCCTTCATTTTGCTCGTCTTCAGACGATTCATCACTTTGAAGGCTAATGGTATTAGAAGGTAGGGGAGATCCGTCGGGAAGGATGAGCTCTAGTTGGGCTATTTCATCTCCTCCATTTTTTATTTTTGTGGTTTTCCAGTATACCCGATCTTTTTGAAAAGGGATGAGGTTGTTATCGCGATCGACAACGCTTTTTCGGAGTTGAGGGTGTGTTAGGAGATTGTAGAGAAGTTTTCTTGCGTGCTTGCTTTTCGGGGATGTGATGGTGCCTGTCCATCCTTCGAAGAAATCGAGGTTGCCGATTAGGAATGCAATTCCTTGCTCGGAAAGGGTATTGAGACCTTCGTGCATGAGCCTATCGATTTGGTCACTGTTTAGAGGGGAATAGTTTCCTTCGATGTTGCGGCTTTTAAAGGTCCACCGGCTTTTATTGAGGACCATTACGATATCGATGGTCTGGGATGTAGACGGCTCTGGAGTGGCTGGAATCGATTTCGCTCTGAGCGTCTTTTTCCAATTGAGAACGTCGGTCTTTTTTAAGCTCTGGGAGGCTCGATTCTGATAGTCTTTGAGATCAATCAGTGAGACTGCCAAAGGGTGGATCCGGATTTGATTGCGCTCTTGGTAAACGGTCGCGTAGCCGAGCAGTTCGATTTCGTTCTTTGGAGGGGTCGTCCAGTATCCTTCGAGTTTGTTCGTGTGGTGCCAGTCGCGGTGGTAGACGTCTTGGTTGTTTAGTAGGCTTAGAGTGTCTTCAGTTACGATTTCGTCCTTCTCGTACTTGCTCCATGCTGATTTGATTCGTTTTATGTACGCTCGTTCTTGGGGTGTTATTTCGCGTCCTAGAATAGCACTGGTCTTAGATTCGAGAGGATCGACTGGTTTAGTGGACCAGGATGGTTGTCGTAATGCGGTGAGTCCGAGTGCGTAGACGTGGGAGCATTGAGATCTTTTGGGGCAAGAGCATTGTGATATCCACGTATTGTGGTACGCGTACAATAGCTTTACTCTGTAGTCGGTAGAAGTGCGAACGATGCCGGTTATGGTATCGGCTGTGAAAGTGTTTATGGTCGCAAGCCCTGCATCGTAGTAGTGGCGACCTTTATCTCGGTCCTCGGGCAGGTAAGCTTGGAGTGAGCTCTCGAGGTATTGTTGGGTTTGCTTGTTCAGTGTGGTCACAGCTTAATGAGAACGTTATGTAGCGATTTGAGTTTGGTTAACCTGGTTGATGGCGGACCTGCCTCGTTTTTGTTCAATTTGCACATTCTGGCTATAGGCGTAGAAGGTTTAGCAGAGAGTTCAACTGGTTACGTTGGATTTGCAGTGTTTTACTAAGCTGTTTGATCGTGCTGGGGCTTTTTTACAAATTTAGGTCCTGTAATTGTGTCGTAAAGAGGTCCTGTTGGTAGGTCGGACGACCTGCGGTCAGTTTGTAGGATAACTGGATTGATATTGTCAGGATCTGCTGTGGGGACGCACGTCCACCTGGCCAATGATAAGAGAGAACAGTGGGAACCTGACCGAACTAGGCTGCTCGTTGGTAAGTGTACACGGCTGGCTTGGCCTTTAGGAAGGAGCTCGTGTTGTGTATAGACTATGAAAATTGAACATATGGCTGTGTGGACTCAGGATGCGAAGAGCTTGATCGCGTTTTATGAGACGTACCTAAATGGAGAGCTCCTTGAGCAGCATCGAGATGTGGATACCGGGTTTTTCTCCTGTTTTATCGGGTTCTCAGGAGGGGCTCGCTTGGAGATTATGCAGGCTGAGGATGTGGAGAATCGGCTGGGGAGCTTACCTGAAAGGTGTGTAGGTCTGACTCATCTTGCTTTTCGGGTGGATGCTAAAGAAGAGATCGACTTAATGGCTCAGCGTTTCCTCGATGGGGGCTTTGAGCTGGAAAAGGAGCCGATGGAGATGGACGACGGCTACTATGAGTGTTCTGTCTTCGATCCAGATCGGAATATCATTGAATTCACTTTCAAGCCAGATTTGGAGACGTAGACTCATTTTATTTCGGACGAAATTTATTAGAGGTGGCGATTCAGAGCCATGGTACAAGTCTAGTATGCTGTATTATGGTTTGGTTGTCCTTGATTTGTGGCAGAGCATTGGAGAGTTTGAAGTGAATATTTATTACTTGACTAACTAGTAAGTTAATCTATTTCTTGACTCCATATGAGTCCTCGACCCAAGTCCGATGCACAAGAGCGTATCGTAAATGCTGCTTGCGACCTGTTTTATAGACAGGGCTATCACTCTACTTCCGTAGATCAAGTGATTGCGGCAGCCGGGGTTTCTAAGCCGACAGTCTACAATTACTTTCCACGGAAGGAGGACCTATGTGTCGGCTATCTGGAAGAGAGAACTCGTCGTGAATTCGAAATGATGGATTCTTCTTTCAAAAATCTCAAAACGGCCCGGAAACGATATTCAGCGATTATTCGACATGTGAAAAAACGCATCAAGTCCTGGGAGTATCGAGGGTGTGGATTTATGAATATGTTGGCCGAAATTCCGGATCCGAATAGTCCAATCGTGGCGATTTCAAAGAGGTACATTAATGCGAACCGTTCGTTGATCGTGTCGATCGTGCAGGAATTGAAGGATTCGTCTGCTGACTATGCTCATCTCGATGTGAAAGCAGTCGCGGATGCCTACTACCTTCTGATCGCCGGAGCTATCAGTACCTGTCAAGAATGCCGGGAAGATTGGCCAATTGATAGGGCTATCGAAAGCGTCGAAGTATTGCTTAAAAAATAGCCCCTTTTTTTAGTTAGTTAATTGACTAACTAGTAAGTAAAGAAATAACCCGAAATATAGAAGAAATGAAAACAGAAAATACAATAAACGAATCCTCGGTATCCAAGCTTTGCAACGGCGTAGACGCCGGAGCACTTCGTGAGACCATCGCCTTTCTAGGCGATAATCCGGATAAGGCTCAGTTCACATTTCGTGCGAGTAACCGCTGGATTGATGGAAGTTTTAATGAGTCTACAATCGCTTCCTTTAACGCATTGGGAGAAGAGCAGAATCACGACCGATCTCATGTTGTTCAAGCGGACCAGCCGGCCTTGATTCTTGGAAAAGACAAAGCTCCAAATCCTGTAGAAAACTTGTTGGCGGCACTTAGTAGTTGTATTGCTACTACTACTGTCTATCACGCCGCAGCGAATGGCGAATCCATTGAAGAGCTGACATCCGAACTGGAGGGAGCTATCGACGTACAGGGATTCATGGGGATTGATCCGGATGTTCGCGAGGGATTCAATGAGATAAACGTAAAGGTAAAAGCTAAAAGTACTGCGAATGAAGAGCGTCTTATGGAACTCATTTCAAAATCTCCCGTTCTAGATGTTCTCCGCCACGGTACCACGGTGAATGTAGTTATCGAATCAGTTTCCTAGATTCCAGTCTTGGCTTATCTCAAACCCGTGGGATCCTGGTGAATTACGATCCACTGATTCTACGTGGTTCTAAGATATACAGGACTCAATTCTTGCAGCTCAAACTCCACTATTTTGCCCATGTGCAGAAACATAAAAAATCTTTACAATTTCGACCCTCCAGCTTCGGGGGATGACGTTCGGGCCGCCTCTGTGCAATTTGTACGAAAGGTGAGTGGTTTGACTAGACCATCGAAGGGCAATGAAGTGGTATTCGATCAGGCGATCGATCGCATCGCTGCCACTGATCTATTGAGCACTCTCGTTACCTCGAGCGAACCGAAGAATCGCTCTGCTTAAGAGGAAAAAGTTATCAGACGAAACGAGAAACGATTTGGTGGGGCACAGTGATTTGATGATGGGGTAGGTTGTCTGAATCTCTGTTTTCAAAATGTGGTGATCATCAATACCAATGTTTCTCTGCTCGGACAGGGTGTAAAATCGGCATTGTTTTTGGTGTACTTTTGTTATCACAGTATCGTCGGGGCAGTGGGGGATTGTATCGTTCTCAGCCTTTTGAGCTTTGGAGTTGAGTTGGGCTTTGAGGTGGTGTTTGGTCGGGGTGTTTTCACCTCTGATAATCCCTAGCCCTCATTCTATGAAACGCTTTCCCCTTCTTGCTGTTGTCTTGGCGGTGCTTTGTTGCTCCTTTGCCGTTGCTCGTGATTCTTCGACGCCGTCGGTGGGGGTACATCGGTATACGCCTCGAGTGCATGCTTTGATTAATGCCACGGTGATTACTGCACCGGGAAGTACATTGGAGAATGCGACGATTGTTTTGCGTGACGGGCTGATTGAGTCGGTTGGTATTGATGGGTCGGTTCCTGAAGATGCTCGGGTGTGGGATCTTGCTGGGAAGATCGTGTATCCGGGGTTTATTGACGCGTATTCTCATTTCGGGATGCCGGAAGAATTGGTGCCGTTTGTTCGGAATCCTAAGGACTGGGGTAAAAAGAAGAAGCCTACGCCGGAACAGGCTGGACCGGGGTACTGGAATCCGTTGGTGACGCCGCAACGTAAGGCGATTGATTATGTGGGAGGATTAGGGAAGACGGCTGGGAAGCGTAGTGACTTGGGATTTGCGGCGGTGGCGTCGTTTCCGGGTCGTGGGATTTTTCGCGGGCAGGGGGCTCTTTTAAGCCTTAACGGGAAGTCGGCTAATGAGGCTTCGATTGCACTTTCTGTGGCTCAACACGTATCGTTCGAACGGGCGGAGAGTGATTGGAAAACCGGGGAAGTGAATTATCCGACCTCTCTTATGGGGAGTATGGCTTTGGTGCGGCAGGCGTTGTATGATGGTAAGTGGAGACAGAACTATGGTCGTGCGTATGGAGAGCATGGTGATAAGTTAGAGCGACCGGTCGAGAATGCGGCGTTGGATGCTTTGGGAGAATTGGTAAGTGAGAGTCAACTGACTTTGTTTCATGCTCGAGATGAGTTGGACTATGGGAGGATTGGAAAATTGGCTGATGAGTTTAGTTTGAAGTTTGCGATCCTTGGGAATGGATATGAATACCGGCGGCTTTCTCGTTTGAAGGAGTTGGGGGCGACATTGGTGGTTCCGGTTTCCTTTCCTGGGGTGCCTCAGGTTGAACGGCTTGATCAATCGTTGGATCTTTCTTTGGAACAGTTGCAGCATTGGGAGTTGGCTCCTTCTAATTTGGCGTTTTTGGAGAAGGAGGGTGTTGAGTTTTGTATTACGACTCAATTTCTTGGGGATGCTAGTAAGGAGTTTTGGAAGTCGTTGCGGTCGGCGGTCGATCGTGGGCTTTCTGAAGAGGCAGCTTTGGCGGGCTTAACGACGAATCCGGCAAAGCTTTACGATGTGGATAAGCGGATGGGGACGATTGCATCAGGGAAGATTGCTAATCTTGTGGTGGCGACGGGAAATCTTTTTGGTGAAGATAAGGCTAAGGTATCTGAAGTTTGGATAGATGGAGATCGTTTCGAGAAGAAGGCTGCGAAAGCAATTGATTTGGCTGGGGAGTGGCGTTTTGAGTGGGATGGGGTTGATGGTTTTTTGGAGGGTGTAATCAAGGATGCGAAGGGGAAAACGTTGCTTAAGGTAGGAGGGGAAACGCTTCCGCTTTCGATTCAGGGGCAGGATGTGTTGTTGTTTGCTAAGGGTGGTTTGCTTGGACTGGAGGATGAACAAGGGGTGGTTCGATTGCTCGCTCAATTGGATGAAAATAGATTGACCGGGATCGGAACTGACTCGGTTGGTGGTCAATTCCGATGGAGTGCGACTCGTTTGGAAGAAGGAGAGGCTGTAGTCGCGGATGCTGAGAAGGTGAGCGAGGAGGATGAACCTTCGAAGGTGCCAGAATTGGAGTTTGTAACCTATCCGGCGGGAGCATTTGGTGTCGGGGAATTTGAGGTGTCCGCTAAGATTTTGGTGAAGAATGCAACGATCTGGACCAGTGGGCCGGAGGGGAGATTGGAGGAATCGGATCTTCTGATTAAAAATGGACGAATCGCGAAGATTGGACGTGGGTTGAAGGCTCCCAAGGGGGCTGTTGCTATCGATGCTGCGGGAAAGCATGTGACGGCGGGGTTGATCGACTGTCACTCGCACGTGGCCATTAGTAAAGGAGTTAACGAGAGTGCGAGTGCGAGTACGGTTGAGGTGCGTATTGGCGATGTGGTGAATCCGGTGGATATTAATCTGTACCGACAATTGGCGGGTGGTTTGACGGCGTCGAATCTCCTTCACGGTTCGGCGAATCCGATGGGTGGTCAGAATCAGGTGATCAAGCTTCGTTGGGGTGAGGATGCGGAGGGGTTGAAATTTGAGGGAGCTAAGCCTGGTGTGAAGTTTGCCCTTGGGGAAAATGTTAAGCAGAGTAATTGGGGTGACCCACATACGAAGCGGTATCCGCAGACACGTATGGGAGTGGAGCAATTCTTTAGGTCGAATTTAAGGGCGGCGGCGGATTATGAGCGCAAGCATCGTGAGTTCGCTGCGGGGAGGTTGCTGGTTCCGCCGCGTCGGGATCTTCGGATGGAGGCGACCTTGGAAATTTTGAACGGGGAACGGTCGATTCACATTCACTCGTATCGGCAGGATGAGATTTTGATGTTTGCTCGTTTGGCGGCTGAAGAGGGCTTGGATGTGGCAGCATTTCAGCACATTTTGGAAGGTTATAAGGTTGCCGATGTATTGGCAGATATCGGTGCTGGTGGTTCTAGTTTTGCAGATTGGTGGGCTTATAAATTTGAGGTGTATGACGCCATTCCCTACAATGGTGTGCTCATGCATGAGCAAGGAGTGGTGGTTTCGTTTAATTCCGATGATGCTGAACTTGCGACGCGGCTGAATACGGAGGCTGCGAAGGCGGTAAAGTATGGAGGGCTTTCGGAAGAAGAGGCTTTGAAGTTCGTTACGCTGTAGCCGAACAAACGTGGATCGATGGAATCAAGCGTTTTGATCGGGAGACGGATAGTCTATTGCGAGAACGGGATCAAGGGGAGCGAATACGGCTTGTTCAAAAGGCACTCAAGGCGAGGTTGAAGGAATTGAAATTGGAGATTAAGACTGAGGAGAAGGCGTCGGAGGATGAGGAGGAGGATTCTGTGGAGTTGGTTGAAGAGAATGGGGATGAGCATGATCCTGAGTGGATCTATCACGATGGAACTCACCACTACAGTTGTTCAGGATTAGAAGAGGAGGGACACTAATGAAACAGATAATTACAAAAATGGTTTTGGTACTGGTCGCATGTTCGTCGGCCTTGGCACATGATATATTGCCCGTTAGTTCTCAAAAGGGGGCTGTTGCTCTGGTGAATGTTACGATTCATCCTGTGTCGAGTGAATCGATACCACGAGGGACTATTCTTTTTGAGGGTGGGAAGATTGTCGCTTTGGGCGCGTCTGTTGATCTTCCGGAAGGAGCGACGCAGATCGACCTTGAGGGGAAGCATATTTATCCCGGACTGATCTCTGCAAGTTCGAGTTTGGGGCTTGTTGAAATTAATGCTGTGAGAGCGTCTCGAGATCAGCAAGAGGTGGGGAGATTGAATCCGAATGTGCGGGCTGAGGTCGCGGTGAATCCGGATAGTGAGCTCATTCCCGTGACTCGAGCGAATGGAGTATTAGTTGCTCATGTGTCTCCAGAGACGAGCGGACTTATCGCGGGATCGACGGCGGCGATGTATCTTGATGGGTGGACGAATGAGGATATGACTTTGGCGGCTCCGGTGGGAACGTGGATTCGATGGCCTAGAGCTCCCGCCGCACCTTCGTTTGATGTTAATCGCGGTTCTATTTATGATTCCCAAAAGGCCGAGGAGCGCTATGCGAAGGAGATCGCTGCTTTGGATGATGCGTTTGAATCGGCTCGAGCGTTTTGGAAGGCGAAGCAACAAGGGGAGTTCGATGTTGATTTGCGTTGGGAATCATTGAAGCCTGTTCTTGATAGAAAGAATCCAGTTATTGTATTGGCGAATTCTCTACGTGAGATTCACGATGTCGTGGCATGGGCTCAGCAGCAGGATGTGCGTTTGGTTATTCTTGGCGGACGCGATGCGTGGCGGGCGAGTTCTCTGCTCAAGGAGAATGATGTGTCGGTTATCATAGTTGCGACGCAGGCGTTGCCGCGTCGTCGTTGGGAGGCTTATGATACGTCGTTCTTGAATCCCATCAGGTTGAGCGAGGCGGGGGTGTCTTATGCGATCGCTTATGGTGGGAGCAGTGGACCGATCTCGTCGAATGAGCGTAACTTGCCTTATGAGGCGGCGAAGGCGGTTGGGCATGGACTTCCATATGAGGAGGCGTTGAAGGCACTTACTTTGTATCCGGCGCAGATCTTGGGTATTGATGATCGAGTTGGTTCATTGGAGGTCGGTAAGGATGCGAGTTTGATTGTGACCACTGGGGATCCTTTGGATATCCGAACCAGTGTGGAAATGGCTTTTATTCAAGGGCGTGTGGTTGATCTCGCTAGTCGGCACACTCAGCTTTACGAGAAGTACCAGAACAAGTACGAGCAGGGAGAGTGAGGGGATCGTTGCCTGCTCTTTGGGGGAGTTTCCCTTAGAGCTAAGTTATTGGTCCGTCTGTAGCTATTTGTAGGGTATGTACCTAGGAATTGGTTGGTTGATTCTTTCTAATTTTAGGGCTATGAGGAATATTCCTGAGTTTTTTTGTAAATAAGACTAGTTAAGGTCCGATATATTGCTCATCGGCAGGGACGTCGTGTTTCAATTTTTAAGGATTTCTATGTCTATTTCACTCCTAACAAACTATTCGGCCACGTTGGCGATGAACAATGTTTCGTCGGCCAGCAAGAATCTGCAGAATAGTCTGAACCGGCTTTCGAGCGGTAGTAAGATCAACTCTCCGTCGGATGATGCGGGTGGACTTGCTGTCTCGATGAAGATGGGGGCGGCGATTAAGAGGCAGGCGATTGCGAGCGATAACATCTCTAATGCGATGTCCTTCTTGCAGACGCAGGATGGAGCTATGGAATCTGCGTACGAGATCTTGTCCCGTATAGGTGAGTTGAAGACTCTTTCTCAGGACGTTACCAAAAACGATCAGGATAAGGAGAGTTACAATACTGAGTTTATTGCTTTGAGGGATCAGTTGGTTGCTCTTACTGATGAGAAGTTTAATGGGATCGATTTATTTGGATCTTCTAGTTTATCGGTGAAGACGAGTGTTGATGGGACAGGTTCGCCCATGACGATGTCCGGAGTGGATATTCTCGGAGCGGATTCCGCTCCCTTTGAAACGGTAACGGACTCCTTCGATAATTTGGATAATTTTTCGGATGAAAGTTTATCAACTGCGACTGCGACGGTATTCGGGGGCGAGTTGAATTTGGGCACCGATCAAAATGATTTGGCACAGGTGGATACGAACACTTCAGTATCGGGGGCCTGGGAGATGAGTTTTGATTTCAATAAGTCGACTGTGGTTAATGATGACTTGACGGTATCTTTGGGCGGTTCGGAGGTGTACCGGTATGATGCGACTGATTTCGGTTCTCATTCTGTTCGGATCGTGTTCGATGGTGTTAATACAGCGGAGGCGTATCTTGATGGTGCTGGGTCGCCTACGGAGACTAATTCGGTTGGTAGCAATTCGGGAAATGTGCGTTTACAACTGAGTTCTACGGTCCCGGGGGCCTCTGCAAATATCGATAATTTCTCTCTTGCGAGTACGGTGACGAGTAATGAGACCGGGTCGATTGCGACGGCTTCGAGTTTGGACTCGTTGGATATTTCTACTTTGAAGAGTGCGGTGGAAGAGGTCGCCAGCTTTAGAGCACAGAATGGCTCTCACCAGAGTCGGCTATCATTTGCACAAGAGATGTTGATAGTGAATAAGACGAATTTGGAAGCTGCGAATAGCCGGATTAAGGATGTCGACGTGGCAACGGAGTCCACTCAGTTGGCCCGCTTCAATATTCTCCAACAGGCGGGTATGTCGATGTTGAGTCAGGCGAATCAGTCGAGTCAGATTGCATTGAAGCTGATTGGGTGATGGTTGAGTGAAAGCGTTGGCGTTGTGTTGTCATCGTTTTCGGTGGGAAAACCTGTGCTTGCTTATTTTTTTGGCGTAAACATATACGCATCATGCCTTTTAGAGCCCTTGGTCTTTCAGACCCGATTATTAAAGCGACTGATGAGCTCGGATTTACCAAGCCGTCGCCAATTCAAGAACAAGCAATCCCGGCCATATTGGCGGGGAAGGACATTATTGGTTCGGCTCAGACTGGTACGGGCAAGACGGCAGCGTTTTCGTTGCCAATCCTTCATAATTTGCAGCCTGGGAAGATGACGCAGGTTTTGATTTTGGAGCCTACCCGCGAATTGGCGGCTCAGGTTGAGGAAGCGATTAACACCTATGCGAAGTACTTGGATGTGCGCGTGGGGGTTGTTTTTGGCGGTGTTAAGTACCAGAAGCAGATTGATTTACTTAAGAATGGGGTAGAGATCGTGGTGGCGACACCGGGTCGTTTGCTTGACCATCTCGGGCAGGGGACTGCAGATTTGAGTCAGGTTCGTTGCGTGATTCTCGATGAGGTGGACCGCATGTTGGACATGGGCTTTTTGCCGGATGTGCGTCGTATCATCAAGTGCTGCCCAGAGGAGCGTCAGACCCTGCTTTTCACGGCGACATTGCCACGTGAGATCCAGGCGTTGACGAAGTGGGTCTTGAAGGATCCCGAGGTGATTGAAGTCGGTCGGACGCGTGGTGCGGCTGAGACGGTATCCCATGCGTTTTATCCTGTTGTCGAGCGTCAGAAGTTTAAGCTGCTGATCGAGTTGATGAAGGAAACTAAATTTGAAAGCGTTTTGGTTTTCACGCGTACGAAGTTTAACGCGGACATGGTGGCTCGTCGTTTAGAGCGATTGGGACACACGGTTGCGGTATTGCACTCGGATCGTAGCCAGTCGGAGCGTACTAAGGCTTTGAAGGATTTTAAGTCGGGTGAGTGTGAGATGTTGGTTGCGACCGATATAGCTGCTCGTGGTATCGACGTCGCGGGTGTTTCGCACGTGATTAATTTTGATGTTCCTTTGAATCCGGAGGATTACGTGCACCGTATCGGTCGTACGGGCCGTGCGGAAACTGAGGGAGATGCCTTTACCTTGTTAACTGAAGACGAGGTTAAGAACTCGAAGGCTATCGAACATTTCATCGGTCAAAAGGTTGATCGTAAGAAGATCGAAGGTTTTCCTTATATGTTCTCGGCTTTGTTTGATGCTGAGGAAAAGCGTAACTCGGGCAAGGGCGTGAGTCGTTTGTTTGGGCGCTCGGGACGATAGTCCTTTGGGTTGTGGGGTGATCTAGAGGGTCTCTTCGATGGTGACTTCGCCTTGGGCGCTTACTAGAATTGCGATGGAGCGAATGGCGGCGATGGGGTTGCGACTCGGGAAGGTGGCTCTGTAGCCGGAGTTGGAGTTTACGGAGATATCAATGGGTTGAAGGAGCTCCCAGTCCTTGGCATAGCCTCGATTTATGAGCTCGACCTGAGTGATTGTGAGAGCTTCGCCTCGGTTGAGGCCGTCTTCAAGTTGGATGGATTTAAGGCGTAGTTTGAGGGCTTTAAATTCTTCGAAGCTGACGCCGTTGTATCCCCGCTCGGTAGCGTTCTTCATTAGGGCGGCGATGTGGCGGTAAACGGTTTTGCGGTCGGTCTTGAATAGTGAGATCGCTTTGCGTTCGAGGGTGATGCGGACTTTGAGTATTTGGGTGTTGAATCCGGCAACGAGGAGGTGTGATTCTTTGGGGATATTGTCTTCGCGGTAGGTGAAGCTGGTATGGAGAAATTGGAGTTCGCCTATGCGGATACGTCGTGAGTTATCACTTTCAAAGTTTTGATAGTAGCCTGTCGCTGCCGCTCGTTTGACGTCGAGTAGAGCGGTGTTGTTGGCTTGTTTTATGGTGGGGCTTTCTACGCCATCTGGGACGAGTGGGTTTTCCCAATCGTAGATGAAGAATTCGAGTTTGCAACTGGGCTTTCGGTAGGAGATGCCGTGTCCTAGGCCGGGGGTTCGTCGGTCAAAGTTTTGGACAGCGACGAGTTGGAATTTTCCTAGTTGTATGGGAAAGCTGAGTCCGGTTGTTTGGTCATTGTAGTTGCTTACGATGGCTTCCAATTCGTCGAACTGAGTTGAGTCTTGAGAGAATGGTTTAAAGTTTTGGCATGAGCAAAGCAGGCACGCCAATCCAATAGTCGCTAGGGTGACGATGGATTTGGGAGTAAGGTGTGTGCGTTGGATGTTCATGATTCCCTCGGCTCTACCCAATCGGTTTCGAGGGGTTGGATCCACTCTAAAGTGCAGTTTTAGTTCAAAACGAGTATTGTGTCTCAGATAGGATTGAGTTCCTTTGCGGACTATTGTCTACGGAGTGCGGTGGGTGTTCGACCAATGGATTTATAGAATGCTTCGCGAATTTGCTGAATGGCATGTCTTACGGTGGAGGGGTCTTTGCCGAGAATTTTGGCGTTCCATGTAGGCCCGCTTGAAAGTCTGCTGCAGCCGATTATAAGACCTTTGTGCTGAAGGTCGTAGATTTCTCTCCAAAGTGGGGTGGAATCTTCTAGTTGCGGGGAGACGAAAATGAGGGAGCCGTAGAAGGGGGAATCCCCCGCTGCGTTCCACGGTGCGTGCCCGTTTTGGCTTGGATTGAGGTCGTAGCGTTCGAATGCTGCGAGTGTGCCGTCGTAGGTGAGGCGTAGAGAGTTACGGAAGCGGGTGAAGGCGAACTGTTCGCCATGGGCGACGCGGCCGGGGGCGATAGCTTCTATGAAGAGGAGTTCGGCACCTGCTTCGAGGTTGATCTGGGTTCTTTGGGTGAAGCGGCTGAGGGCTTGTGGAATGAGCCACTCTGGATTGGTTTCTAGGAATGCTCTTGTGGCGACGTGGAAGGATTGGCTGAGGGTGGCTTCTCCTGTACTCATTTTGTGGACTCTGAGTGCGGCTGGATTGGATATCGTGAGAGCGGCTTTAGATTTCACATGAACGTCGATCTCTATGTGGTCTCCTTCGAGCAGTCCCGCGGTCGGGCTCATAGCATTTACGAGGAGACTGTGGTCATCCCAGTAGGGTTTGCTGATGTGCATGGGTACTCGGACTTCCTTGCGAGACAAATAAGTCTGTTGCGTTTGCTGATGCAATTCAGCGGTGATTCTGAGATGGCCCGAGAGTCGTCTGGGCACGTTAGTAGTCGGGAGCGGCATTCCGTTTAGAAGAGATATTCTTTTTCCAACCAGTCGATGACGTCGAGGAGGCCTTTTTCAGATTTGAGATCACAGAAAAGGAAGGGGCGGTCGCCGCGCATTTTCTTGCTGTCGCGGTCCATTACGCCGAGGTCTGCTCCGACGTAGGGGGCGAGTTCGGTTTTGTTGATGATCATAAGATCTGAATACTGGATTGCGGGTCCACCTTTGCGGGGGATTTTGTCACCTTCGGCGACGTCGATGACGTAGATGAAGGCGTCGACGAGTTCTGGGGAGAAGGTGGCTGAGAGATTGTCGCCTCCGCTTTCGATTAGGACGATTTGTGTGTCAGGATTGCGTTCGATTAGATCGTCGATGGCGGCCATGTTCATGCTGGTGTCGTCACGGATGGCTGTGTGTGGGCAACCGCCTGTTTCGACGCCGAGGACGCGTTCGGACTCAAGTGCCTCATTGCGGACGAGGAATTCGGCATCTTCACGGGTATAGATGTCGTTGGTTATGACGGCGAGTTTGAAGCGGTGGCGTAGTTTCTGGCAAAGGCGTAGGAGGAGCATTGTTTTGCCGGAGCCTACGGGGCCTCCGATACCGATGCGGACGGGTCGTGAAAATTTGGATTCGGTCATTTTTTGAAATTGAAGATTTAAAATTGGGAATTGAAGATTGGGTGGGGGGAGTTTTTTAACCGCGAATGGATGCGAATGGTTGATGGGAGGGATCCGGCTTCGTTACTCTACGTCGGGACAAGGGGAATGAGATTTTTTAGGAGATGAAGAGCCTTGAGAAGGCGAGTTCGTGGCGGTCGGAGGCGATGTCGAGGAGGGGGTTGAAGCAGCCTGCGAATTCGCGTTCGATGCTTAGGGAGGTTTCTACGGTGTTGGCGAGCTTTTGTAGGGATTCAGTCAGGACGGTTTGCGCTCCTTCTTGTCCAATTCTAATGAGTTTGAGGGATGCAGAGCAGGGGGCAGCGAGTGCTTGGTAGGCCCATGCTTGTAGGACTGCTTCTAATGGAGTTGCGATATCCTGGTTTTCGATTGCATAGAGGGTAAGATGGTGAGGCTGAACCTTTTTCTCGGTCTTTAGTTTTTGAAGAGTTTCGAAATTATCGCAGGGGCGCAGTTTTCTTATGAGGCGAAGGCGTTGCTGGCCTTGAGATATGCTGGCGTTGCGAATCTCTTTGCTCAGTTTGGCGGCTCCGATTTCTTCGTCGAGCTCGATGATGGTGTTCCAGTCGTTTTGCTCAACGGCTTCGTAAAGGAATCTCAGGTATGGAAGTTCGAATTGAGATAGGTTGTGAAGGACAATGTTTTCGATGTAGGAAGTAAGGCCTTCGGCGTCGCTTACGTGTCCGATGCGTACGAGTTCTTCTAGGCCATAGGAATGGGCGTAGGATCCAATCGGAAAGAATGGATCTACTGTCTGCAGCATGTGGACCAACCATGGGATGGTAGGTGTGAGTGGTGTCTCTTGCATCTCGCTATTCAAAATTCACTGCTCACCTTTCAATGGCTGTGGCCGTGGGATACGATGGTGGGGCGGAAAACGGTGGTGGTTTCGGTGAAGGTTATTTCGTTGCGGTCGAGCATCTGGCGGACGGCTGGGTCGTTCTCGGCGATGATGTGATCGATCTCGAAGGCGGCGGAGAAGTGTAGATTTCCGACCATCCACCCGTAGTAGGCCGCCTGTTTCATTTCTGAGAATGGAATTTTCAATACGTTTTCGGGAGTTTGTTCAATGCGGTAGATCGAACTGACTGACTCGTGGAATGCGTGTTGGTCGGCGAGGGGGTGTACCAGGTCGAAGCCGAACTCGGTGCCGTCTTCGGCTTCTCCCCGCCAGCGTCGTTTGGCGAGTTTGCGGCGATCGACTTTTAATACGATGGTTGCTTTATCGTTTGGTTCTGGATGGATGTGGTCTGATATGTGGATCATTTCGAATTTGTGAAGAGTGAAGTGGCTCGTTCTCTTTTGGGAACTCTCGTTGTTCGGACGCCTTGTTGGGTGTCCGGATAGCCGGACTACGCCAAGGCTACGACCGGCAGGCTATTCGGACCTACAATATTGATAGGACTTACTCTTGCTTAGAAGAGGAAGTAGCGTTGGGCGAGGGGAACTTCGGTTGCGGGTTCGCAACGGAGTTCTTGGCCGTCGGCTGTTACGATGTAGGTTTCTGGGTCGACTTCGATTTTTGGAGTAGCGTCGTTGTGGACGAGATCTTTTTTGGAAATGTTGCGGGTGCCCTTAACGGCGACGAGACGCTTTTTGAGGTCGAGTTCGTTGTTGTAGCCTTCTTTTAGGAAGCTTTGACTGACGAACGTTACTGAGGTGCTGTACTTGGCCTGACCGTGCGAGGCGAATTGTGGCCTGTAGTGCATCGGTTGGGGAGTAGGGATGGATGCGTTGGGGTCTCCCATGTTGGCGAGGGCTATCATGCCGCCTTTGAGAATGAGTTCTGGCTTTGCACCAAAGAAGGCCGGTTTCCAGATTACGAGGTCGGCGAGTTTTCCGACTTCGATGGAGCCCACTTCGTGGGAGACGCCACAAGCGATGGCTGGGTTAATCGTGTATTTTGCGATGTAGCGAAGAGCCCTGAAGTTATCTGCAGCGGGGTGTTCTGTGGATTCGAGCTTGCCGCGTTGTTCCTTCATCTTGTGAGCGGTCTGCCAGGTGCGGCAGATCACTTCGCCGACGCGGCCCATGGCTTGGCTATCGCTGGACATTATGGAGAAGGCTCCGAGGTCATGGAGAATGTCTTCGGCGGCGATCGTTTCGGGACGGATACGAGATTCGGCGAAAGCGACGTCTTCGGGGATTTTGGAATCGAGGTGATGGCAGACCATGAGCATGTCGAGATGCTCGTCGATTGTATTTATAGTGTAAGGACGCGTTGGGTTGGTCGAGGACGGGAGGACGTTGAGTTCTCCGCAGACCTTTATAATGTCCGGGGCGTGGCCTCCACCTGCTCCTTCGGAGTGGAAGGTGTGGATGACGCGGCCTTTGATAGCGGCGATGGTGTCTTCGACGAATCCAGATTCATTGAGCGTGTCAGTGTGAATGGCGACTTGTACGTCCATCTCATCGGCGAGGCCGAGGCAAGTGTCGATCGCCTTGGGAGTGGTACCCCAGTCTTCGTGGAGTTTGAGCCCCATGGCACCCGCTTCGATCTGTTCTCTGAGGGCTTCAGGGTTGGAAGAGTTTCCTTTTCCCATGAAGCCGAGGTTCATGGGGTACTCTTCCGATGCTTCGAGCATGCGATGGATATTCCATGCTCCAGGAGTACAAGTGGTTGCGTTGGTTCCTGTGGCGGCACCAGTGCCTCCGCCGACCATGGAGGTGACGCCGCTGGCGAGGGCCTCGTCGATCTGCTGTGGACAGATGAAGTGGATGTGGGAATCGAATCCTCCTGCGGTGATGATGTGCCCTTCGCCCGCGATGACTTCGGTGGAGGCTCCGACTGTCATCTTATTAGTGATGCCGTCTTGTATGAGGGGGTTACCGCCGTGTCCGATGCCGACGATGCGGCCCTTTTTGATACCTATGTCTGCCTTGATGACGCCTTGTTTCGCGTCGAGTATGGTAGCGTTTGTAATGATGAGGTCGACACAGTCTTTGGCGAGGGCGGTGGGAGACTGGCCCATGCCGTCGCGGATTACCTTGCCGCCACCAAATTTAATTTCGTTTCCGTAACCGCCGTTTTCGGCTATGAGGTCGCGTTCTACTTCTATGAATAAATTCGTGTCCCCGAGTCGGACTTTGTCTCCGACAGTAGGGCCGAACATTTCGGCGTATTGTTTTCTATCGAATTCTAGAGGCATGGTGGAGCGATTTGGAAATGAAAGTGTTGTATTAAGTGAAGTAGTTTAGGCTTCAAATTCGAAATTGAATGAAGTGAGGGCGGATAGGGCTCTAAGATAGTCTTCGTTCTGGGTGCTCCATTTTCGAGTTTCGTGTTTGTTTTCGCAGCAGATTACTCCGACAGGCTGGTAATTCTTGTGGAGAATGAAATCGAGAAGTGATACGACTTGCATTGGATCAAAGTAGCACTCGACGAGTTCTTTGGTTGCGTAGTGGGTGCGTACGTCTGTTGCGTTGATGATATTGTCTTCTGTGATGTAACTGAAGTAGGATGGGAAATCATCGCGTTTTAGAATTTGTCCTTGGGAGAAAGTGTTGCTCGATTTGTCGAAGCTGGCTTGGCATTCGATTTGCGTGCGTGCTTTGTCGAATGTCCAAACGCTGGTTAGGTTGGCGTCGAGGTTTTCGGAAGCGTCTAGGCAAATTGCCTTAAACACGTCTTGTGGATCGAGGTTATCTTTTGGAGTGTTGTTGAGAAGTTGTTTGGTTCGTTCCATAGAAGATTGAGTAACAAGATTGTTGGATATTTTTTCTAAAGAGAGCCTTCTACTTTACCGTTGAGTCCGTAGACTTTTCGTTCGCCTGCTAGAGCTACAAGCTCGATTTCTTTCGTGTCGCCTGGTTCGAAGCGAACGGCGGTGCCTGCTGCTATGTTGAGGCGGAAGCCTCTTGAGGCTTCTCGGTCGAAGGTGAGTGCTTCGTTGGTTTCGTAGAAGTGATAATGGCTGCCGACTTGAATGGGGCGGTCGCCTGTGTTGCTTACTTTGAGCACAACGGTGTCGAGTCCAAGGTTGGCTTGGAGTTTCGTTCCGTCTGAATTGGGGATGATTTCGCCGGGGATCATTGGATTGGGTTGTGGACTGTTACGAGTTTGGTGCCGTCGGGGAAAGTCGCCTCGACTTGAACTTCGTGTACCATTTCAGGAATTCCTTCCATCACGTCTTCTCTTTTTAGGATCTGCGTTCCGTAGGCCATTAATTCGGCCACGCTGCGTCCGTCTCGAGCCCCTTCGATGACCTCGTAGGTTATTAGTGCGATTGATTCGGGGTAATTGAGTTTGAGGCCTCGTTGTTGGCGTCGACGAGCGAGATCTGCGGCGACGACGATCATGAGTTTGTCTTTTTCTCGGGGGGTGAGATGCATTATTAGAATGATTTTGGCTGATGTAGCGTCCCTAGATAATTAGGGGTAAGGTCATTTTACCTGTATAGATAGAGTTTCGATTGGTCATAACCAAGAGCAAAATCCGAGCCACAGAGGTTGAAAGTATCGATTGAGCAAAACTTAGGCTCTTGGTCGTTATCCGAAGTGCATGAAATCGCAGAAAGGTATGATTAATATTAAGCAAAGTTTGGTTTAAGATGCACAAAATTCAATTTGAATTAGGAAAAAATATGAATTTTTAGAGATTGGCCTCAGAGCTGCTGAAGGGGGTTTTATCGAATCATTCGTTTTGATGATTCATGATTTATCAATCCATGGGGATTTCCCCGAAATAACTAACCTACCACGCTCTAATACACATTATGAAGCTCCTTAAAAAAATCTCATTTGGTCTAACATTGTTGGCATCGGTCGCTTCCGTTGCTAAAGCAGAAGACACAGTTAAAGTTGGAATCCTTCACTCATTGAGTGGAACAATGGCGATTTCTGAAACCTCTCTCCGCGATATTCTTCTTTTCACCTTCGACGAAATTAACGCTAGTGGCGGCGTACTTGGTAAGCAGATCGAGCCAGTTGTTGTTGATGGTGCGTCTGACTGGCCTCTTTTCGCGGAAAAGGCTGAGCAGCTTTTGGCCCAAGACAAGGTTGCGGCTACATTCGGTTGCTGGACTTCAGTAAGTCGTAAATTCGTTTTGCCAGTATTCGAAAAGTACAATGGTCTTCTTTTTTATCCCGTTCAGTATGAAGGGGAAGAAATGTCACCAAACATTTTCTACACAGCTGAAGCAGTTGGGCAGCAAGCGATCCCAGCAGTTGATTACTTGCTCGACGAAGGATACACTAAGTTCTACTTGATCGGAACTGACTACGTTTATCCACAGACTACGAATCTTGTCCTTCTTGAGTATCTTCTTTCTAAGGGAATTCCTATCGAAAATATCGGTGGAGGACTTCGTAAAGATGAGTCTGGTACAGTAATCTCTGCTGGTATGTACACTCCATTCGGTCACTCTGATTATCAGCAGATCGTTTCTGAAATCAAGAATTTCTCCGCTGGTGGAAATGCGGCTGTTCTTAATACAGTAAATGGTGATTCTAATGTATCTCTCTTTAAGGAAATCGCTGCATCTGGTTTGACTTCGGATGATTGCCCAATCGTTTCTTACAGCTTGTCTGAAGACGAGTTCCGTAGTTTGCCTACAAAGGATTTAGTCGGTCACCTCGGTTGCTGGACTTACTTCATGTCTCTCGATACTAAGGCTAACAAAAAGTTTATCAAGAACTGGGAAAAGTGGTTGAAGAAGACTGATGTTGCCGGTGTTGCTAAGGCAGATCGCGTAACATGTTCTCCAATGGTTCTTTCTTATAACGGTGTTTACCTTTGGAAGAAGGCTGTAGAAAAGGCCGGTACATTTGAAGTATCTGCAGTGATTAAGGCTCTTGAATCTGGTATCTCTTTCGACGGTCCTGGTGGAACGGTTACAACTCAAGAAAACCATCACTTGACCAAGAATGTATACGTCGGTGAAATTCTCGAAGATGGACAGTTCGATATTTTGAGCACCATGGAAAACGTATATGGTGAGCCATTCTTGAAGGGAACTTTTTCTAAGTAATCTCTTTTTAGAACGCTAAGTTTAATAATTTAATGCGGTCGCCTGGTCTCTTGCAGGCTAGGCGACCTTTATTTTTTGTCACAAAAACCCTCCTCATGAAGAGAATATATTTATTTCTCTTGCTGCTTTGTGTCCCCGTATTGTGGGGTGAATCGACACCGGCAAGAATCGCTTTGGAAAAGCTAGCGGTTAGTTCGAAGAGTGAGCATGCCGCTCTCTTGGATGAGTTGTCCGAATCAGCTGATCCGTTTATTAAGGTCTTCGTAGACGCATGGCGCGTCGGTGAGGTCTATACTTACGAGTCGGCCGATGAAGGTACTATTGTGTTGCAGCGTGTCTCTGAACAATTTCAAAGAGTGTTCAATGGGGATGCTTATCCTTTGTCCGATGAGGAAACTGAGAATGCCAAGAAGAACCGAGCGTCACGTTCTCTCAGGAAGTCGCTTAAACAAATAACGGATACAATCGATCTTGTGTCGCCAATCGTTTCAGTTCGAATCGACGCTGCTTACAAACTTGGTCTTAGTCAGAAAAAGGAGTATATTACCGTCTTGGAGAAGAGAATGGCGAAGGAGGAAAACTCTAAGGCTCTGAAGGCGTTTGAGGAGTCAATTTTGATAAGCAAGTTGGTCCATCACAACGATGAAGTAGAATTGCAAAATATTGTGATTCGCTTGGGTGAGCTGAAATCACTTCGTGGAAGAGATTTTATAAAGAGAATCGTATCGAATGCTAAAGAGTCGGGCGATGTGAAGTTGACTGCCGTCGGTGTTGAGGCGGTGAGGCAGATTGAGTATCACCAAAAGTTACTTGAAATGTGGGGCAGTTTGTTCCGTGGCATGAGTTTGGGTTCGGTCCTATTGATGGTTTCGTTTGGTCTCGCGATCACGTTCGGATTAATGGGAATTATTAACATGGCTCACGGTGAGTTTATCGCGATCGGTGGCTATACCTGTTACCTAATGCAGAACGCATTTGGGTCAGCGTTTGGAGTACAATCGGATGCTTATCAATTGTTTTATTGGTTCGCTCTGCCAGTGAGTTTTCTTGTTGCAGCGAGCGTTGGTCTCGTTTTTGAAAAATTGTTTGTACGTTTCCTCTATAGACGTCCATTGGAGTCGCTCTTGGCGACGTGGGGTCTGTCAATGGTGATGCAGCAGACTTTTAGGCTTATCTTTGGGGCAGCGAATGTTTCGGTTGAAACGCCAAATGTGTTGAGTGGAAATATCCAGTTTTTGGGGATTGATATGACCCTTGGGCGACTCTTCGTTATCGCCTTTTCGGGCTTGGTCGTTGTATTGACCTGGTTGTTGCTTTCGAAAACCAATTTGGGGTTATTTATTCGCTCCGTGATGCAGAATCGTAATATGGCGGCGAGTTTAGGAATTCCCGTTGCGAAGGTGAATTCGATGACTTTTGCCCTTGGTTGTGGTCTTGCGAGTTTGGCTGGATCAGCGGTTACGCTGATTGCAAATGTAGGACCTTCGATGGGGCAGACTTATATTGTGGATAGCTTTATGGTCGTTGTTGTCGGTGGGGTAGGGAATCTCGTTGGAGCCGGTTTATCGGCCATGGGAATCGGGATCGTAGATCAGTTTCTACAACCGGTATTCGGCCCTGTTATGGGGAAGATTATCGTATTCTTTTCAATCATACTGTTCTTGCAGTGGCGTCCGGGAGGGATTTTCCCGACCAAGTCGCGTAGCATGGATGACTAATTTGAGGATTTCGATATGAAGCTTTTTGATAACAAAATTGAATTTGGCGGGTTTATGTTCGCCGTCGCATTGTTGCTCCTCGTGTTGCCTGGGTTGAATGCATTTTTTCCCGAGGGGAGTGCATTACATTTCTCTGGATTTCAGCTTTCGCTCTGGGGAAAGTATATTGCTTATGCCGTGTTGGCGATGAGTTTGAATTTGCTCTGGGGGTACACCGGTTTGCTTTGTCTGTGCCAGGGATTGTTTTTCGCTCTCGGGGGATACGCCTTCGGAATGTACCTTATGCAGAATGTAGGAGTTGATGCTGCTTATGGCACTGCTCTTCCGGATTTTATGGATTTCTTGGGGTACAAGGAATTGCCTTCGATCTGGGTGCCGTTTGGAAACCCTATTTTGGCGGTTCTGGGTATAATGCTGTTTCCTGGGTTGGTGGCCTTTGTTTTTGGTTTCCTCGCATTTCGTTCACGAATTAAGGGCGTGTATTTCTCCATTCTTACTCAGGCTTTAACGTATGCGGTGACGCTGATGTTTTTTCAGAACGAGTTTAATATACTCGGTGTTAAGTTTGCCTTTGGTGGAAATAATGGATTTACGGATTTTAAGGAGATCTTTGGTGCGGATATCAATTCAGCAGCTGCGACGCGTTGGATATTTATCGCTTCAGCGGTTCTGATGTTGAGTGTGTACCTGTTGATCTCGTTTTTGTTGAAGACTAAGTTCGGTCTTGTTCAGCAAGCTATTCGTGACAGTGAAAATCGCGTTCGTTTTTCTGGATACTCAACGACGACATATAAGCTCTTTATATTTGTGTTGTCCGCGATGATTGCTGGTTTGGCTGGGGCGTGTTTCTTGCCTCAGGCAGGTGGAATCAATCCTGGAGAGATGACCCCGGCAAAATCCCTTGATGTAGTCGTGTGGGTTGCTCTGGGTGGTCGAGGCACGAAGTTTGGGCCGATTTTGGGAGCGATTGTCGTAAGTATTCTAAAGAGTTATGCGACGAGAGCATTTCCGGATAGTTGGTTGATCATCCTTGGGTTGATCTTTGTTTTAGTCGTTCTCTTTATGCCGAATGGACTCGTGGGGCTTCCCGCTCAGTTTAGAGCATTAAAGAAACGCTTCTCTGGAAGTCCTTCCGCAACCCCAAGTAACGCATAAGGTTATGAGTCAATCTCCACTACACAAGAGTACGGACCTGATCCTATCGGTAGACGGCGTTAATAAGTCGTTTGATGGGTTTAAGGCGATCAACGATCTAAACTTCTATCTGAAGCCGGGTGAGTTGAGGACAATTATCGGCCCGAATGGTGCGGGTAAGAGTACCTTTATGGATCTCATTACGGCACGTACGAAACCTGATAATGGGACGATCTATTTTCACCAAGATGATGGTCATGATATCGATTTGCTAAAGGTGCGTGAGCATCATGTGAGTCGAATGGGAATCGGGCGTAAGTTTCAGAACCCTACGGTTTATGGATCGCATTCGGTGTACGACAATTTGTCGTTGTCAATTCAAGGAAATCGAGGAGTCATTTCGGGGCTTTTTTATAAGGAATCCGCGCCCGATCGCGAAAAGATCCACGATGTGCTGAAAACGATACGTCTTGGGGATAAGAAAGATGTTTTAGCTGGGGCATTGTCTCACGGTCAAAAGCAGTGGCTTGAGATCGGGATGCTCCTCGCTCAGGACCCTAAGATTATGTTGGTCGACGAACCTGCCGCTGGGATGAGTGATGAGGAGACGGACCGTACCGGGGAGTTGCTTCTGAGCCTCGAAGGCAAGCACAGCTTGATCGTGATTGAGCATGATATGGAATTTGTTCGTCAGATCGCTCGTCAAGTTACGGTGCTGCATCAAGGGCATGTCTTGAAAGAAGGTACGTTCGAGCAAGTTAAGAGTGATCCACAGGTTATCGAAGTTTATCTCGGTCGCCAAACCCGTAAACACTAGATCAGCGAAGGATGAATACTTTAGAAAAAACAGAGTCTACGAAGTCGGTCGCAGCTCAACCGCTGTTGAAACTCGATAAGGTGTCGGCTGGGTATGACGAGTCGACTATCTTGAAGGAAGTGACGATGGAGGTCCCTGAGAACAAGGCTGTAGCACTTTTGGGGCGTAATGGAGTAGGGAAGACTACTTTGCTCAATACGGCGATGGGGCTTGTAGGGATGACTTCTGGGACGATTACCTTTCAGGGGGAGTCGATCGGTAAGATGCCGACGGACAAGCGAGCTCGATTGGGGATTGGCTATGTCCCTCAAGGGCGTGATATTTTTCCAGGTCTTACGGTTTGGGAGAATTTGAACGTGAGTCTTCGGGTGAGCGGTGCAGGCGATTCCAGTCGCTTGGACGAGGTCTTTGAGTTGTTTCCTGTATTGAAGGAGATGCTGAAGCGTAAGGGGGGCGTTCTGAGCGGAGGTCAGCAGCAGCAGTTGGCGATAGGTCGTGCGTT
>CAWVWU010000021.1:0-28114 GCA_963933925.1 uncultured Puniceicoccaceae bacterium | reverse complement strand
TCTTGAAAGTAAGATTTTGCGAGTATTGGATTCGAGTTATCGATGTATCCTTCACGGGCGATGAGACCTAGGCGAACGAGAGCGTCGCTATTTCCTTCGTTGGAGGCAGATAGAAATAGGGAACGTGCTTTCTTGTAGTCGTTTTTTACGACATTTCCTGCTTCGTAATAACGGGCGAGGTGGTAGGCGGAATCTTTTTGTCCGAGGTCGTATGCTGCCTGGATTAATTCGTACGCTTTGTTCTGATTTTTAGAAGTTTGTTTTCCTTCTTCATAGAATAGGGCGAGTGGTATTAAGCCATTCTTAGCAGCATTATCATAGGCTGCTTGGTAGAGTTCGAAGAGGTCGGACTTATGAAGTCTGTCCTTGTCGATATGTGACAACGCGTCGGCGAGTTCGTTTAATGCATCTGGATGCCCAAGGTTAGAAGTGTTGTATGCGTGACGCTTAGCTTTAGATAATATCGCAGCAAATTCAGGGGTAAAAACTGATTGGGATTCAGAGTTCAGAAGTTCTAATTCTGCGATCGCGATTTCTAATTCTTCTTGAGATGATTTGAGGGCTATGGTATCGACGATTTGAGGGTTTGGATTGCTGTCGATTGAGGCAGTTGAACTTTCTGCCGCGTTGTCAACTAACTCTAGGGGGATGTCGTTTGAGGGATGGTTATCAAAATCTAAGGTATTTGTTTGAGGTGCCTTGCTTGATTCATTTTCTGCAATCGTATCTGGCTGGGTCGTGGTAGGCTCGTTGTTCTTGTATAGAGCGACGATTACTACGAATCCGAAAAGTAGGGGGTATTTAAAAGAAGAGCGGAATCGCAGCATATGGGTTAGTCGGTTGAAAGACTAAAGCTGGCGGTGAATTGCTTGTCGATCAATTCGGTCGATAGTTCGCTATCGTGGAGGGCTAGGATTTCTCGAACGATCTCAAGCCCAAATCCAGTGGACTGAGTGATGTCTTGTTTATTCGATTTAAGGAGTTGAATCTTAGCGATGTCATTTCGGATCGAGAAACTTATTCTGCCATCATCAGTTGTCTTTGCTTGGAGTGAAGCACTCCCGTTTTTTGGGGTATATCTTAAGACGTTGGAGTAAAGGTTGGTGAATACTTGTACCATTCGGTTCTTATCGACAAAACCGTTGAGTGTATCCGGAATGTTGATCTCGAAATTGATTGCTCGCTCTTCTCTGAGGGTTGCGAGTTGGTCTGTCGCTTTCTGGATAAGGGTTGCAAGGTCGGTGTTCTCTCGATTGACCTCTATTTTTCCTGAGCCCATTGCTGCGATATCCAAGATGGTATAGACCATTTCTAAGGTTTCAGCTGAGGTCGTTTGGATTATCTTACTATAGGTCTCTTGTTCTTCCGGCGTGCCGGAAATAACCATCTGAGCGAGGGAATTGATATTCCCGAGAGGGATTCGTAGGTCGTGAGAAACGAAGCCGACGAGGCGTTTTAGTTGTTTGTTCGTTTGGATGAGGGCTTGTTCTTTCCGATCTAGTGAAAGGAAATTTCCGATGGAATTTGCCATGAGAGATATGAGGTCTTTCTCGTGCTCGGAAAAGCCGTGTGGGCGGATTTTTGTCGACGTGAAATTTAGGGTACCGAACAACTCTTTGTCTACGAATATGGGGGCGGAGAGGTAGGACTCCAGTTTCATATTCTGGTAGACTGGGTGGTCCTTCATTTCTTCCAATGCACCGACGTGCGGGAAACCGAGGACTTTTTGTGTTTTGAATACTTCGCGGCAGTAGGTGCCTTCGAGTGGGAAAAGGTCTCCCTTTTTTAGGACTTCATTGGGGGAGAGGGCGTTGCAGATTGTGTAGTCGTCACTCTCGATCTGAGAGACGATTCCGATTTCCATACTGAAGATCTCTAGCCCGGTCTGAAGATATGTTAGGATGAGTTGATCGAAATTGTCGTATTGGGCAGTTGTTAGGATGTGGAGCTTTTTTAGGTTTTCCGAAAGGGCGACGACTTGTTCCCATTCGGATTTCGAAGAGTGAAGTTTTGAGAAAGTCTCGTCGTCGATAAATTGGGGGTAATTCATTCGGATTGTATTTCTTGTTATGAGTATGGGATGACTTTCAATAGCCGTCTATTGGAGAGACTTTTTTCTGTATCGAATTGCTGGTTGTGGCAATGCTTCATTGGTGGTTTGCGTAGATGCACAAAAAAGCCCGAGACTCTCGTCTCGGGCTTTGTCGATAAAATGGTGTGTTGTCTACTTGGTTGCGGCTTGTTCGAGAATTTCGTACATGCGGCTGATCATTTCCTTTGGATCTTCCATTAGGCCGGCGGCAACCATTGAGTTGTCGAAGGTTTGTAGGGCGATTAGTTTGGCGAGGTCTGCGTTGGCTTCGCGCTGGGTGTTTAGGTTGATCATGAGAGGGTGACGCGGATTAACTTCGAAGAGAACTTCTACGGGTAGATTGGCATCTTGTCCCATGCTACGCATCATGCGGCGCATTTGGGAGGACATGGCGTCAGGAGAGAGGGCCATGGCTGGGCTGTCCACGAGGCGTTCGCTGATTTTGACTTCTTTAACCTTGGTATCCAAAATTCCCTTGAGCCATTCACAGAGGCCTTCGGATTGCTTCTCATCGAGTGCGCCTTCGATTTCTGGCTTTGGTGCGTCATCGAGTTTGATGTCGCCTTGGTCCGCAGAAGTGAGTTGCTTGTCGTCGAACTTGCCGAGGTTGCCCATGACGTATTCATCGATTGGCTCGTAGAGGAAGAGAACTTCCAAACCACGTGCTTTGAAGCCTTCGAGGTAAGGACCGCTTTCGATGGATTCACGATTCTGGCCGAGGATGTAGTAGATTTCTTTTTGCTCTTCCTTCATGCGAGAGACGTAGTCGGTAAGGCTCGTTGTCTTGCCCTTTTCGGTCGCTGAAGATTCGAAGTAGAGGATCTTGGAGAGGTCGTCGCGGTAAGTCATGTCGGTGGCGACACCTTCTTTGATGTAGATACCAAAATTCTTGAAGAATTCTTGGTAGGCGTCTGGACGTTTCTTGGCTTCGTTGGCGAGGAACTTGATGTAACGCTTTGTTATGACGCGGCTCAACTTTTGGATGAGCGCCGTGTCCTGCATTGTTTCGCGGGAGATGTTGAGCGGTAGATCTTCGCTGTCGATTACACCCTTGAGGAAACGGAGCCACTCGGGAAGGAGTTCCTTGGGCTTGTCGTCGATGAGGACCTTGCGGCAGTAAAGTGAGACCGCTGGATCGATACGTCCGAAGCCCATCTTTTCTGGATTGGTCTGCGGAGTGAAAAGAAGGGCGTTGATGACGAGGGGGGCATCCGCACTGAAGTGGAGGCGATAGCTTGGTTCGTCGAATGCGTTGGATTGGAATTTGTAGAACTCGGTGTACTGTTCGTCTGTGATTTCGCTGCTCTTGTGGAGCCAGATCGCGTCGACGGTGTTTACTTTTTCGCCGTTGAGATTGATCGGAAATTGGACGAAGCTGGAGTAGCGTTCGATGATGGCCTTGATGCTGTCTTTGTTGGAGTAGTTCTTTTCTTCGTCCTTTAGGAAGAGGACGACTTTAGCACCGCGTTGGAGTCCGTCGACTTCTTCGATCTCGAAGCTACCAGAACCATCGCTGGTCCAGCAGTAGCCCTTATCGTCGTTTTTCCAAGAGTGGGTGTATACTTTGACTTCTTTGGCTACCATGAAGGCGGAGTAGAATCCGACTCCGAATTGGCCGATGAGGTTGTCATTCTTCTCGCCGCCTTCTTTGAGGGCGTTGAGGAACTGTTTGGAGCCCGAGTGAGCGATGGTTCCGAGGTTCTCGATGAGATCCTCGTGGTTCATTCCAATACCGAAGTCTTGGATGGTTATAGTATTGGCTTCCTCGTCTGTCGTGATGCTGACATCTAGTTCGAGCTTGTCGTCAAAGACGTCGCGCTCAGTCAACTTTAGGTGACGCATCTTTTCAGATGCGTCAGATGCATTGGAAATCAATTCACGAACGAAGATCTCTTTATCGGTATAAAGAGAGTGAATTACTATATCCAGCAGTTGTTTGATTTCAGCTTGGAACTCGTGTTTTTCTACGTTGCTAGCACTCATATCTATTTATTGATTGAAAATTTTGGATCGTAGATCGGTAGCGAGGCTATGGCCTTCTGCAAGAACGAATTTGTGGGAGTTTGAATTGCTCGGTACTATGGGGGTGCTTGTCTTGTGGTATCGATTGATTATCAACGACCTTTAAATATTTGTGATCGAGGGTGCTTAAGGTGATTAGGTTTGGTCTTATGCGTTTTTCATGCATTCTTTATAATGAGGAATATGTCTATTGAGGTATGGATCCGACGAGTTTCGATATGGTAGCAAAAACGAAAATTAAATTTTCTCCTTCTTGGTTTAAATTTGGGGGCGTGGTTATTTTTATAGGATCGGTATTGCTTTGGTTGTGGGGCGGTGCTCGTCCGGGCTGGACGATGAATGAGATCGTCGTTTGGAAAGTTGATGAGATTACTGGAATCGATTATCCCGAGGCTCATGAGGCATTTTTACCCGGGGTGGAATTTCCCGCTTTGGGGCTCTTTATCTTCTTTGGCTGCGTGATGCTGGAGTTGGTCCTGAAACGTTTTTTGAAAAAATGAACTAAAATAATAGATATAAGCATATGAAAAAAACATCCATTCTTCTAGTAACCACATTGGTCTTGGGCTTCATTTCAAGTGGAGTCGCTGCCGATTTCGATTTCACGGACCCAAAAGGCGTTAACAATGTGGCTTTCAGCCTCGATGCTCCTTTGGAGTCGATTTCCGGAACAGCGTCTGGGATTAGTGGTGTTGTCAGCTACAACCCAGCAGATCCGGGTGGGACCACTGGGAAAATTATAATTCAGGCAGCTTCGATGCAAGTGGGTAATACGAAGATGCAGGAGCACATGCATAGCAAGGGGTGGATGAATGTTGAGAAGTACCCTGAACTCGTTTTTGAGGTGGAATCCCTCTCTAATCTTCAAATTTCTGAGTCTGGTACAGATGCCTTAGCGGTGGGGAAATTGACCATTAAAGGAAAGACGGTTAAGATCCAAGTACCGGTGAAACTCACTTATTTGGAGGGTGCACTAGGTAAGCGTTTTCCTAAGAAGAAGGGTGATCTTTTGGTGCTTCGTTCAGAGTTTGCTATTGGGCGGAGTCAATTTGGCGTGAAAGCAGGTGAGAAGGAAGATAAGGTTTCGGATAAGATCGTGATTCGTCTGAGTATTGCTGGAGGAGCCGAGAAATAAATTCTACAACTTTTAAGTAATCTCGCATCCCGTATGCGGAACAAAAAAAGAAGCACTCCCGATTAAGGGAGTGCTTCTTTTTTTTGTTCGGTGAGAACCTTTTTTTTGAAAGTGTTCTTCTGAGCGTTTAACCCATATTGAGATCGCCGAGTTCATCCTCGCCGTTGACCACGAGGCGATCGATGATCTCGACAACGAGATCGACCTTGGGTTTTGACCCCCAGCCATTGGCTCCTACTGATTTACATTTGGCGACCATCTGACTATTGATCAGAGACGAAAAGACGACGACGGGAGTCTTCATCTGAAGCTCCTTCTTAATGTTTCGGCAGAGGGTGAGTCCATCCATGACCGGCATTTCGATATCTGTGAGAATGAGGTCTACATGATCGCTCATTGGAGTATCGGTTTCCTTGGCATCTTCAACATATTGGTTGATGATCTGGAGTGCCTCCATTCCGTTTGAGGCAAGAGTGAGGTTCGTAAGACCAACGCTTTCAAGCTGTGTCTTTACCATGCGGCGGATCATCGGCGAGTCTTCCGCGAAAAGGATTTTTATGTCTTGGCGCGGTTTAAACTTAGCTTCTATTTCATCAATAGAAGAGGAGTGGCTTAGTTTTAGACCAAAATTGGGGTTAACGAGTGTTAGGATGTATTCGAGGTCGAGGACGAGGATGAGTTTCTCTTCGAGTCGAATGATGCCATTCACATATGGGTTCTCTTGGGAGAAGCTGTTATTGATCGGTTCGAAGCTTTTCCATGAAACGCGGTGGATGCGTTCGGCGGCATCGATTGCGAATGCGACGACTTGTTCGTTAAACTGAGTGACCAACATTAGCGACCGGCTTGCTTCCGGTTCATCCGAGTGGATGTTTAGGATCTCGCGGAGATCGATCGTCATGGTCGGCTTTCCTCGGAAAGTGATTGTGCCAATAACGCCCGGAGGGGGAAGGTCTGCTCGAGTGATTGTGAGTTGGTCGCGTTGGATGATCTGATTCACTTTGGCGACATTTACACCATAGCATTGTTCGCCAATCGTGAATTCGAATATTTCGACTTCATTGGTTCCTGCTTCGAGAAGGATCTCGGATTTGTTGGCTGCTGTTGTTGAGAGTGTCTGGCTCATGATCGATTAGAAATTTAATAGGTGCCTCGCATCTGTGATGCTTTAGAGCATTGGCATACCTTCTCTCAATCGGTCTCTAGTGAGCTCTCTTAATTAATTTAGGAACAAAATTGGTAAATTTTGCTTAACGATTCGGTCGGTAATCACCCCTGTTGGGGTTGGGAGTCGCTAAGGGTCGGGTAAGCGTTTAGGCTAGTGGTTAGTTTTTAGGCGAACTTATGCGGGAAATGCACAAAAAAAATGCTGACCATTTGTGGTCAGCACTCATGTGAAAGCAGGGAATAAACCTTAGCTTAGTCGTTTTTCCGTGTATCTGGCGTTTCGATTTCGAAGCCGTGTACTTTTTCGTCTTCTCCTTCGGTTGTCAGGACTTTGTAAATTGACCATATGAAAAGCACTGATGCGCTGCTTACTGATAGTAGCATAATAAACCAACCGCTTGTCGTCATTTGTCTTCCTCCTTGTATCGATTGCTTTGACTGACCACGACGCTGAAAAAGATGGCGACGAGGAACATCAACCCAACAGAGAGTCGGGCCACGTTATTAGGTTCTATGAAAAGGTCTTTTATGTAGGAGCTCACTTCTTGGCTGCCGCCTCCGAGGTCGTATCCGAAAACGCTAATGATGATCCATAGCGTGAAGATAATAATGAGGAGAAGCGGGGTGACGTAGAGCATTATGGGGCGGAAGATCGCAGGAATCTTGATGGCGGCTCCCTTGTGGATTTCTTTCCAACCGCGTTTGATCCCGAAGATCCAACCGAAGATTATGATTTGGATCGTCGATAGGACGAAGATCAAGAAAGTGCCTGCCCAAAAATCTAGGGTGTCTAGGGCTTTGAGATCTTTGCTGAAATACACGACAAAGCCACAGCCGATTGCGGTGATCAAACCGAGGAGAGCGACAGACTGCTTTCGATTGATTGTGAGGGCTTCTTCTAGAAACGCGATTCCGGGTTGAAGCATCGATAGCGAGCTTGTGACGGCGGCTAGAAAAAGCAGGAAGAAGAAAAGGAAGCCGAACAGGGTCCCCATGGGCATACTGGAAAAAACCATTGGGAGTACATTAAATCCCAGTCCAAAGGTTCCCATCCCTGCAACTCCCGAGACTCCGAGGAATGCGACTCCAGCAGGGAGGGTTATGAGTCCGCCCAGTCCGACTTCGCAAAATTCGTTGGCACTGGTGGCTGCAAGACCGCTGAGGACGACGTCGTCCTTCTTTCCTAGGTAACTCGAGTAAGTGATGATGACTCCGAATCCGACGGAAAGACTAAAGAATATCTGACCTGCGGCGGCGAGCCAGAGCTGAGGATTGAGGAGTTGTTCCCAAACCGTGATGACGCGTACACGTTTGTTTGGGTCGGTTTGTGCAAGTGCCTCGGTGGTGGCAATGCGGTCTGCATCGACTAGCTCTTGTTCCTTTACCCATGAGCCGCTTTCGTCGAGCACTTCTACGTGAGTTTTTGTGGGGTTCCACATGAAACCCAGCCCTGTGTTGACACTGCGATCAGGATGTTCAGCAACGGGAGTTCCTAGAGTGAGGACGCGTATTAGAATTACGATGGCCAGAATGATGAGGGTGGGCATCGCATAGGTGCAGAAAAATTCGATCCCTTTTGAGATGCCGCGATAGATGAGTACGAAATTGAGGATAAATACGAGGACGAGAAAACCACCCACCGCTTTGATGCCTAATCCTAGGGCGTCACCGTCATCACCGATTCCGATGAAGGTCTGCCAGAAGTTCCTGGCATCATCGATTGTCGCAAAGTCCATATTTCCGGCGAGAAAATTGACCGCATAGCCAAGGCACCATGCCTCGATGTACACATAGTACATGTATATGATGACCGGGATAAGGACTCCGATGATCCCGACATAGCGAAAGCCCTTTTTCTGGGTTATGAAACCCAGAATACCTGGACTGGAGTTAAAGCCATTGGCACCGCCGTGGCGTCCCATGGCCCATTCCGCCCAGCAGATCGGTAGACCGATGAGGAGAAAAGCCGCGATATAGGCGATCATAAACGCACCACCGCCGTATTCAGCGGCTTGGCCAGGAAATCTGAGGAAATTCCCGAGGCCAACGGCACTACCGGAGACCGCTAGGATGATGCCTAGCCGCGAATTCCATGACTCTTTTATTTTAGAGGAAGTCATTGATTTTTAAGGTGTTATTGAGGAAATGAACTTAGGATTACGGAGTGATCTTACGCTTTTTGACTAAAGGGGTTGTCATTCTGTGATGCAATGACCTTTTTGAAGCAGGATTTAATCTAGATAGACTGCGTGTTTCAAATTGTAGACAGATATGTGTTGGGCGAATGGATCAAGATTTTCATCTTGGTCTTGGCGGCTATTTTGGGGCTCCAGTTGTTGGGGGAAGTTCAGGATAGTTTTGCTGATCTGTTGGAGTTCGATGCGACGTTCGGAACGATCATCTTCTATTACACTATTCTATTCCCCAGTTTTTTGACGATATCGCTGCCCGTTGCGGTTCTCGTATCCATTCTCTATGCCTTGGGGCATTTGCATGCCAATAATGAGTTGGTGGCTTTCCGATCCGCGGGGATGAGCGTCTTTCGCGTAACGCGGTCGATCTGGTATTCGGGAGTGTTGATGTCGATTTTGCTTTGGTTTCTTAATGCGAGCTTGATTCCGTGGTCGGTCGAGCAATCTCGCATTATTTGGGATAACCTGGAGCTCGAATTTCAGGCTAAGACCATCGACGAGGACAAGGTCGGTGTGGTGAAGAACCTTTCTTTCGATAATCGTAAGGAGTCGCGGATGTGGTTTATGAACCGCTTTAGCCGCTATACTAATGAAGGTTATGGCATACGCCTCGCGTTTATGGACGACGATAGATTGTTGATACGGCAGGTTTTGGCCAAGTCTGGCTATTACGATGATATCGACAAGCACTGGGTGGTTGAGGAAGGTGTCGATAATCTTTACGCGACAGAGGGAGAGGACTTTGGTGAGCTCATTCGTGCTAAGCCTTTCGATAGACTCGTATTGGAGGATATCGATGATGATCCGAATCTTATGATGCTGTTGGATAAACGGCCCCAGGACCTGTCGTATATCGAACTCAAGACCATAACGGAAAATTTCGAACGCGGGGATAATGTGAAGATACTCGCTTATCAGGCACGTTTGCATGCCTTGATGGCCAGTGCGGCGAGTTGTTTGATCGTGGTGGGGATTGCTATTCCTTTTGCTATTTCTGGTGTGCGCGTAAATCCGGCGGTAGGCGTATCGAAGTCATTGGGATTGTTTATCGGTTACTTTATTTTGGCGAGCGTCCTGAATGCATTGGGCAGGCAGGGGACGATCGAGCCCGCATTGGCGGCTTGGTTGCCAAGTATATTTATGATCCTTCTGGCGTACGTCTTGATGAGGCGTGTGCGCTAGGCGCTTGCCAGAGCACGGGAAACTTTCCTTAACTGGGCGAATGCAACGTACCTCGATTGTCGATCTTCGCCAGAGCCAGAAAGAACAAGACTCCGTCTTGCTTCAAGGATGGGTGCGCACACGGCGCGACTCGAAGCAGTTTTTCTTTTTGGAGCTCAATGATGGGTCCTGTTTGGGCAATTTACAGGTCGTCGTAAATGACGACCTTTCCAATTTTGGCGATCTCAAGGGGGCGACTACTGGGGCCTCGGTTTCGGTTGTTGGAAAACTCGTCGCTTCGATGGGCAAGGGCCAAAAATGGGAGATTCAAGCAACTCAGGTAGAGTTAATTGGAGCAGTGGAAGAGGGCTATGTTCTTCAGAAGAAGCGTCACTCGGTGGAGTTCTTGCGCGAGATTCCGCACTTGCGTCCACGTACCAACCTATTTGGAGCAGTGTTTCGGGTGAGGAGTCGTCTGTCCTTTGCAATTCACGCGTTCTTTCAGGAGCGGGGTTTTTTCCATGTGCATACGCCAATTATTACGACGAGTGATTGCGAAGGTGCGGGCGAGATGTTTCGTGTGACGACCTTGGATGCGAGTAATCCTCCCCTTAGCGAAGACGGAACGGCAGATTTTAAAGAAGACTTTTTTGGGCAGCAGACTCATATGACGGTTAGCGGTCAGCTTGAAGGTGAGACCTTCGCGTCGGCACTTGGGAATATCTATACCTTTGGACCGACCTTCCGTGCTGAAAATTCACATACGTCCCGCCACGCCAGCGAATTTTGGATGGTCGAACCGGAAATCGCGTTTTGCGACCTTGATGGCGATATGGACTTAGCCGAAGAATTCGTAAAGAGCGTTATTGGTCAGGTAATGGAGTCCTGTGAGGAAGACATGGCTTTCTTCGGTCAGTTCGTTGACAAGGGACTACAAGAGCGACTGAAGTTTGTGTTGGAGCGTCCTTTTCAACGAGTCAGCTACACTGAGGCCGTTGATATTTTGGCAGAATGTGGCAAGGAATTCGAACACTCGGTCGAGTGGGGAGCGAATCTCCAATCGGAGCACGAACGTTACCTGTCCGAGGAGCATTTTAAATGCCCCCTCACGGTCTATAATTATCCAAAGGATATAAAGCCGTTTTACATGCGCGTGAACGACGATGGTAAAACTGTTGCGGCGATGGATGTCTTGGTGCCCGGTATCGGTGAAATAGTGGGAGGGAGCCAACGAGAAGAACGGCTAGACTTACTCTTGGAGCGGATGGAGCAGGCGGGTGTTGAAGAATCCGAATACCGTTGGTTTACGGATCTTCGACGTTATGGCAGCGTACCGCATAGTGGATTTGGGTTGGGTTTTGAGCGTCTGCTTATGTTTATCACAGGTGTATCCAATATACGCGATGTTATTCCATATCCTCGAACCCCTGGGAGTGCTTGATTGGGACGAACTTGATTTTAACCACAGAAAGCACAAGAGGCACAAAAATATAATAAGAAAGGGGATGTGAGTGATAACTCGTAATCTCTGTGTCGGCCGAATTATTTTTTCCCAAAATCGACCTCATTTAGAGTAATGTCAGAAATCAAATTTTTAAATCGCTATAGCGGAGAAACGGAAACCGAAGAGATTTATGGCGAAGCCTATCTGCGCTGGACCTATGAGACCAAAATGGGGCAGCTCGCTCTTTGGATTCTATTACGTCGCGGTTTCTTTAGTGCGTGGTACGGTTGGCGGATGAGTCGAGCAGTGAGTCGATCTCGGGTGGCTCCGTTTATTAAAACCTTTGCTTTGGATACGAAAGAATTTCTCGATGCAGAAGATTCCTATAAAACCTTTAACGATTTCTTTTATCGTCATTTGAAGCCTGAGGCTCGCCCGTTAGTTGGCGACGAAAAAAGCGTCGTGTTCGGAGCTGATGGTCGGCACTTCGGTATTCAGAACGTATCCACGATTGATACGATTTACGCGAAAGGTCAGGGGTTCTCAGTGAATGAACTTTTGGGCAATTCGAAACTCGCTTCCAAATTCGAAGGAGGTACGGCAATCATCTCTCGTCTATGCCCTGTGGATTATCATCGCTATCATTCCCCTGTCACGGGGAAGGTTGTTTCTCAGAAGTTGATTGAGGGGGGGCTGTATAGCGTTAACCCAATCGCCTTGTCTCAAAAAATAGATTACCTCTGGAGAAATAAGCGTATCTTGAATTTGATCGATACCGCGGACCTTGGGCAAGTCGCCTATATCGCTGTCGGAGCGACCTGTGTGGGCAGTATTAAGATGACTGCAAAAGAAGGGGGCTCAGTGGAGAAGGGCGGCGAGCTAGGCTATTTCGAATTTGGTGGTTCATGCGTCATTACTCTCTTTGAACCCGGGAAAGTGGAACTGTCCGAGGATCTTCTCTACGCCGCAAGCCGCGGACTCGAGCTCTATGCACAAGTTAGAGACGAAGCAGGACGTGTTAATTAGCACACTGATTCTCTCTATAGTCACAGGGGGCTTTTTAGGGAAAATCTCGATGTTTATGCATATGGGGGGTGGTTGAAATTGAAAACCATTGATAATATATTAAATTAGCATGTGTGGTTTAGGATCAGTTTTCAATTGAGAGGTTGGGGCTGTGATCGTAAATCGGGGTGATAAAAAGAAAGGTTAATCGTTACGTTTATGAAGGATCGTATTGTTCTGCGTCGGAGTTCTAGGCTTCATTTTCTTTTGCTAGGAGTGCTTGTACTGCTTTCAACTAATTTTTCGTTGGCTCAATTTTCTGTGGCGAATGAAGAGGAGAGCTACCGACGTGGTATGACGATGATTACACCGTCTGCACAATGGCGGGAGGGATTGCCTTCGGGCAATGGTAAGATTGGGGCATTGGTCTATGGATCGATCAGTGAGGAACGGGTGCTCTTCAATCACAATGAACTTTGGTACGGAGGCCAGATCCCTGAAGTCCCTGATATGTCAGGTGAACTTCCTGTAGTAAGAAAAATGCTACTGGATGGGGATTATCTCGAGGCAAACGATTACTATCAAAATAAGCTGCAAGAGAAGGGCTTTAACGGGAAGAACGCAGTCTATCACCCTGCATTTGATTTGGTCTTGAAAACCGAAACGGATCATCTCTTTGAGGACTATTCGCGAACCCTCGACTTCGAATCGGGGGAAGTAGTGGTGAAGTGGAAGGATGGAGAAACTCGCTTCTCTCGTCGGCTCTTCGTATCGATACCGAATGATTTGTCGGTTATGTCGATTCGAGCAGATCATGCGAACGCGTTGAATGGGCAAGTGGGACTCGATATCCACGATCTTAAAGATGCGATTGAACAAAACGGGGCACCGTTTGATCCTGGATTTACTTATCGTAGTTTTGCGACAGGTGAGTTTGTTGAGTTTCGTGCTGATGGTTCAGACGGTGGAGAGTTTGGAGGCGTTCTTCGCGTGATTGTGAAGAATGGCGAGGCGGAGGTTTCGAATAGAAAGGCTCGCCGTGGAAATGAAAAGAAGGGGGTGATCTCCTATAGCGATGCTGATGAAGTTTTGTTGGTTGTTGGATTCTTCGCCAATGAACCGAGCTCTGTGGCGATCCCACGATTGAAACGTCAGCTTCTGGAGGTCGAGAGCGATTACGAGGCACTCTTCGCACTCCACCAGCCCCTCCATAGCGAGAAGTTCAACTCTATGGGTATTAGCCTAAATCTAGACGGTGATCGGGATACTGCGAACGAGCATCTCTTGTTGGATGCTTATCAGGCCCCGGCTTCCTTGGAGTTGGTAGAGAGATTATTCGACTACGGCCGTTATCTCTTGATCTCAAGTAGTCGTGCCGGCGGGTACCCCGCAAACTTGCAGGGGATTTGGAATGGCGATTACCGTCCACCTTGGAGTTCCCTTTACGGTATCAACGAGAATTTGCAAATGACTTATTGGCAGGCTCTCCCTGGCAACATGAAAGAGTCTATGATGGCCTTTTATGATTACTTCGATGCTCATCTAGACGAGTTCCGCTACAATGCGAAGCAACTTTGGGGGACTGAAGGCATCTATATTCCGCCCTTCATGTCACCAGAATCTGGAGTGATGCGGCATAGTGCCCCTCATGTGGTCTACTGGACCGATGCGGCTGGATGGTTGGCGTCCTTCTATTACGATTATTATCTCTTTACCGGAGACGAGGAGTTTTTAAGGAATAGAGCGATTCCCTTTCTTAAGGAAGTGGCCCTGTTTTATGAAGGCTATATCGTAAAGGATGAGCAGGGAAAAAATATGTTTCTTCCGTCCCAATCGCCGGAGAATAACCCAAAAGACAAATCGATCCCAAATCCTGAAACGGGCCGAGATAAGCACATCAAAGTTCAAATCAACTCGACGATCGCGATAGCGATTTCGAAGGAAGTGCTGACTAATCTCGTCAAATCCTGCGAATTGCTTGGAGTTGAGAAGGAAGGCGTGACGCGTTGGGAAGCCCTTCTGGCTGATATGCCCGAGTATCAAGTGAATGAGGATGGAGCGATTAAGGAGTGGATGCATCCTGATTTTAAGGACAATTATGAGCATCGGCATCAATCGCATATATACCCTTTGTTTCCTGGTCATGAGATCACGGTGGAATCGAATCCGGAGTTGTATGACGCGTGTCGTGTCGCGATCGAGAAGAGGTTGACCATTGGTCTTAAGGATCAAACAGGTTGGTCGCTTGCTCATATGGCAAATGTTTACGCCCGTTTAGGCGATGGTGATGAGGCCCTCGCGGCCTTGAACATTCTGGCACGTAGTTGCCTGGGTCAGAACCTATTTACCTATCATAATGACTGGCGTAAAATGGGCTCGACGATGTCATTCACCTGGGGACGAACCGCTCCCTTTCAGATGGATGCAAATTTCGGCATAGCGTCGGCTATTACTGAAATGCTCTGTGGTTCGACCACTGAAATTTTGCGAATCTTACCCGCTCTTCCCTCCGAATGGAAGCGAGGGGATTTCCATGGAGTGCTGACACGTGTTGGAACGGAGGCATCGGTCAAGTGGAACATGGATGATAAGACTCTAGAACTAACGCTTGTCGCGGTACGAGACGCTGAATTTGATCTGGTTTTCCCTGGTGATCCTGTGAAGTTGGAGTGCAGTACTCCAGAGGCTATAGGGAATTCGCAGTATGGTGAAAGCTATCGAAGCGTATCTCTGAAAGAAGGAGACGAAATTCAGATCTCGGTACAACTGAAGTAGAAGAACGATCTCGTCTCGTTCAGTTAGACTGCAAATAAAGTTCTCAGGATCCTACAGATAGGGGATGTTCTATAGTGGGAAAATGCGATAAAGTGGTCTTTTTCACCGTTTGCTCCTAATTTAGTACTTAACCCCATCTATATTCCCATGTTTCGTATCATCAAAAAAATCCTTGTTCCAGTGTTAGGCGTCGCCGTGTTATGCGGTAGTTTGTCTGCAAAAGAAAAACCGAAAGGTTTTTGGGGTGAGGGCGAAGGTCAGACGATTGAGTCGGGCAAGGATACTCAATGGTATAGCGATGCTAAATTTGCCATGTTTATCCACTGGGGCCTGTATTCCGGCCCGGGAGGAATCTGGGAAGGAGAGCATTATTATGGGATTTCCGAGTGGTTGATGAACCGAGCCAAAATTTCGGTGGCGGACTACGAGAAGCTTGCCACGAATTTTAACCCGACTGAGTACGATGCTAACGAGATTGCAAAGTTGGCTGCTGATGCGGGAATGAAGTACATCGTTATTACTTCCAAGCATCATGATGGTTTTGGAATGTACGACTCTAAGGTGAGTGATTACGACATTGTCGACGCGACTCCCTTTAAACGCGACATTCTGAAGGAGTTGGAAGTGGCATGTAAGGCACATGGATTAAAGTTGGGCATCTATTATTCTCAGGCTCAAGATTGGCACGAGAGACACGCCTTCGGAAACGAATGGGAGTTCTCGGCAGAGGGTCGCGATTACGATATTTATATGGAGGCCAAGGCACTGCCTCAGGTGGAGGAGTTGTTGGAGAATTATGAGATTCAGCTTATCTTCTTTGATACGCCGGTGGGTATTAAGAAGGAACAGGTGCTTCGCTTCCGTGAGGCAGTGGAACGGATCCGTCCTAATTGTCTCGTTAACAGCCGTATCGGTCAAGGGCTTGGTGACTACGCGACATTGGGTGATAATGAAATCCCCGATGCGATTAAGGATGGGTTGTGGGAAGCGATCGATACGCACAACAATAGCTGGGCTTACAGCAAATTGGATATTAATTGGAAAAGTTCGGACGAAATCTTACACAACCTCGTACGCGTCCTTTGTAAGGGAGGGAACTTTATGTTCAATATCGGCCCTAAGGGCGATGGGAGTATTCCGAAGGAATCGGTTTCGATCCTTCGTGAAGTTGGGAAATGGGTACATGCTAATGAGGAAGCCATCTATGGGACACGTGCCGTGGCAATGGGCGACCAAAAGTGGATCGAAGGTACTCATGCCGACGGAAAGACCTTTCTGTTCGTTTTGGATTGGCCTAAAACTGGTAAACTCTGGATTCCCAAAACAGGAGGCGACGTCAAAAAGGCGTATATTCTTGAAGGTAAGCAGTCGGTGAAGCTCGCTCGCGACGGTGACCGAACCTATGTGGAACTCGGCAAGAGAGTTACGCTAAACCCGAAAGGGTCCGTGATCGTGCTCGAGCACGAAGAGCCCTTAAGTTTCGATGATCGCAAATGGGTGGTACCTGGTATTACCAACGAGCTATTCCCACACTCCGCGAAAATCGACGGTGTCGAGTTTGAGGCGAAGGTGCGCTGGATGGAGATTTTCGGAGATTGGCAGTCAGTTCCTTCTTTACAGTATTGGGAAGAAGGAGGTGATGGTGCTGCTTGGGATTTCTACAGCCCAGAGGCGGGCAACTATTATTTAGAAATCGAATACTCTGCAGCTGCAGACGGTGACCTCAAAGAAGGTGTTCTTACCATTGATGGTGAGGAGCAACCATTCGTGACGGTCTTTACTGGTGATACGTTTGATGAGGACGTTGAAGGACGCAATATGCCCCGCTATATGAAGCGCCGCATTGGAATGATAGCACTTGGTGCTGGTGATCATGTGCTTTCTCTCCGACGTAACTACGAAGGGAAGACAGGGTGGATTCGCTTGAGCAAGGTTAGTCTCACTCCGGCAAACTAGACGGAACACCAATCTAAACATTATTATGAGCCTATTCATACGAAGACCAAGAGGTCTAAAATGGATAGGCTTTTTTGGCTGTGCATTCTTCGTCAACGTTCTGTCGGCTGAAACTCATGTCTTTATCGGGACGTACTCAGGGGGGGGTAGCCCCATCCTCGATGAAGAGACTGGTGAGTTGGAACCAACTGGGTTTGTTGTTGAGCTAGAGTCACCTGCGACTGTAATAATGTGGGAGAACTAAGTGTCTTTTTTGAACCATTAGGTCGAGTTATTAAGTGGAGGAATTGAATGAGCTTCGATGAAGACACTAATGAACTGAAATAATAAAATAGTGAATCAATGAGTTTTTGTCATCTTAAGTATTTGGTTTTTGGATTTGTCCTTTTGGGGGTGAACGCTCTTTTCGGAGGATCTGTTATCGTCTATTATCCTTCGAATACGCCCGCAGTGGAGTTTGCGGCGAATGATTTGAAGCAATCGCTGGAGGAAAGAGGGACGTTGAGTGAGATTCTGCCTCTCTCAAACCTACCTAAGACGCAACTCGAGCCACGTATTCTCATTGGACTTCGGGATGATGAAAGGCTTTTGAACCGTCTAAGCGAGGCCGGTGGATACGTTCCGGAAAGACAGAATAAGGAAGGCTATGCTATTCGCTTAACCGGTGCAGGAGAGACCCGTACCATATGGGCGATAGGAGCGGATGTGACAGGGGCGATGTATGCCGGGCTGGCCTTGGCGGAGATCATTGCTCAGGAGGGGATTGAGGCGATCGTTGAGGAGGATGCTCAGCCCTATATCGGGAAACGAGGTTTGAAGATTAATGTTCCACTAGATTCCCGAACGCCTGCTTACGCGGATTGTGGCGATGCAGCTCAAAAGAATATGGTGGTGATGTGGGATCTCGATTTCTGGAAACAGCACCTCGATGGCATGGCACGGAATCGCTACAATACGATTACCATGTGGAATGGGCATCCGTTTCCTTCGATGGTGAAGGTTCCGGATTATCCGGATGTGGCGCTGGAAGATGTGATGATCGCGGATATCGACTGGTTGGAATGGTTTCCGAAGTATGCGGGTCGTGGCGGATCTCGTGGCGTGACGCAGGAAATTCTCGATAACCTAAAGGTCGCCAAGAAGATGACTATGGATGAGAAGATCACTTTCTGGCGGGAGGTGATGCAATACGCTCATGATCGAGGAGTTGAGTTTCATATTATTACCTGGAATATCTTCGTTTGGGGAGCGGAGGGGAAGCATGGGATAACACATGAGGTCGATAACGAGGTGACGATTGACTATCTTAGAAAGAGTGTACGCAGCCTTTTTGAGACGTATCCATTGTTGGGAGGAATCGGTGTGACTGCGGGCGAACGGATGCATGGACTCACTCCGGATGAAAAGGAGCAATGGTTGTGGAAGACATATGGCCTAGGCGTAATGGATGCGAAGAAAGCATTTCCCGACCGAAAGATTCGTTTTATTCACCGTTACTGGATGTCGAAAATTCCTGAGATCACTAAGCACTTTGATGGTTTTGATGAAGATATTCATTTCGACTTTAGCTATAAGTATGTGAAGGCGCGGCTCTACGCGAATACGAACCCTACGTTCGTTGACCCAATCCTGGCCGAGGCTCCTGAAAGAACCAAGTGGTGGTGGAATCTTCGCAATGACGATATCTTCTATTTTAGATGGGGTGACCCTGACTACGTTAGAGAGTTTATCCAAAATCTCCCACCAGCGGATCAGACTGAGGGCTTTCACATGGGGTCGGATGGCTATGTGTGGGGCCGTGAGTTCGTGAGTACTGATCCTGAAACACCACGCCAGCTGGAGATGGGTAAGCACTGGTACAAATTTAAGCTTTGGGGACGGCTTGGATACAATCCAAACCTGTCTAACGAATTTTTCGAAAAGGCAATGCAGTCACGTTTTCCCGGAAAACCAACCCAACGATTGCAAGCGGTATGGGCTCGTGCGTCAAAAATCATTCCAGCTGTGAATCGCGAGCATTGGCATGACTGGGACTTTCAGTGGGCGATCGAAGCATGTCAGGGCCGCAATGGTTACCATGCGATAACCGACGAGTGCTGGAAGCCGGGGAGTCGTGCGGTCGCAGATGAGATTCAGGGTCATGCTGATTTTGTATTGGAGGAGCTGGTCCAACTTCGAAAGATCGAAGGAGACAAAACCTGGCAACGCACCCTTGGTGATATCGAAGCCATGGCACATCTCGGAAACTACTATGCTGAAAAATTCCGGGCAGCTGATTGTAAGGAAGAGAGCGTGTCTAACGCAGTTGAGTATTTGAAAAAGGCTCTCTCTCACTGGGAACGCTATGCGGCAGTCGGTAAGAAGCAGTACACGTCTCAATTGTTGAGCAAAGGCGGCTGGGCCGATTGGCAGCAAGGGTACGACAATGCGTTGAATGATATCCTGCTTTTAGAGGCTATTGTTAAGGAGTAGTGACTCTTACTCTATCCGTGACGATCAAATGTTTCTAAAATGCTCCATGTGGTTTTATGGCAAGGGGGAGTGGCTTGTGGGGACTCTCCTTTTTACTCTTATCGTCTTCTATGTGGGGAGGTGCTTGGCTACGAACCACGACGACGTTGTAATTCAAATTTATATGATCATAGTTGGTATCAAATCTAAGGTAGCCCGCATTTGGGATGCTATGTGGGCGGACGGGATTGCTAATTCGCTTACAGTAATTGAGCAACTGAATTATCTGGTCTTCATTAAACGCCTCGACGAACTGCAGCGACGCTTCGTTTTGGTGGTTGAATCAATTGAGCTGTCGAAGAGACCTCCACCAGGAGTACCTCGCCGAGTTTGATACTCTTTTTGCCTCCCTTCAATCATTTGCCTTTAATGGAGATCGTTCGATATTTAATTCTGCTACTTGAATTCTAATTCAAATAAACTGGTGTATTTATGAAACTTAGACGTGTCGAAATTGAGAATTTTCGAGGGATTGTCGGTCCTCTAATAGTAGAGATTGATGATTTTACTGCTTTGATCGGCCGCAATGAAGCTGGGAAATCAACTATTCTTTCAGCGATTGGAATTTTTCTGGATGCGGAAGGCGTAAAAATGGAAAGCGGGGACGGCTGTGTTAATGGCGATCCAAATCGAGTGCGAATTACCTGCGAGTTCGATCAATTGCCAGATGCGATTGTGTTGGATGATTCGTTCCCTACTTCCCTTGAAGACGAGTCTGTGCTTTCAAAGTCGGGTCGTTTACGAATTACCAAGGTATACAATTGCACAAAAACTGGAGCCATAAATCCTGATGCCTTTGTCGAATGCACAAATCATCCAGTAGCTGATGGCCAGTCATTACTGGCTGAAACGCTTCCAAAGTTGAGGAAGATAGCAAAGGCTTGTGGCGTAGAGTTGGAGATCGGCGAGGCGACGGTGAAGGCTAAAATACGGCGTGCAATTGTTGAGCGTTCCGGAAAATACACTCGTGGAGATGCGAATATCGCCATCGGAAATAATGAATCGAAAACACTGTGGGATCAAATAGCAAAGGATCTTCCGCTTTGTGCTTTGTTTCAGTCAGACCGTTCGAGCACTGATCAGGATCCTGAAGCTCAGGGACCAATTGGAGTGGCTGTAGAACGGGCATTGTCGGGACTGGAGGAGGAACTTAAACTATTGGCTGAGGAAGTGGATAAGAAAGTACAGCAAGTGGCCGTGGATACTTTGGATGAACTTCGTGAGATTAACGCAGACCTAGCAGATGACCTCGAAGCGTCGCTCAAGGAGAAACTCAAGTGGAAGGGGCTTTTTAAATACACGCTACATAGTAAGGCTGGAGTCCCGATGGGAAAAAGGGGCTCAGGTGTTCGACGTCTTATTCTTCTGAGCTTTTTTAAAGCTGAAGCAAAGAGGAAGTCGAAGGAGAAGGGTGAGCGCTCAGTTCTGTATTTAATCGAAGAGCCGGAAACGGCTCAGCATCCAGATCATCAGCGTATGCTGACCCGGGCTCTCAAGGATATTTCTGATGCTGGAGACCAAGTGCTATTGACGACGCACGCACCGGGATTAGCTGGAGAACTGAATTTAGATTGTATACGGTTTTTAGATAAAGACGATGATGGTGTTGTCTTTGTGAAGACATCTCAGTCGGAAACCGAGTCGGGCTTGTTTCAAGCGATTGTAGATAGGTTAGGAATGCTTCCTGATAGTGGGGTCAAGGTATTGATCTGTGTTGAGGGGTGGAATGATGTGAATTTTCTAGAGAATGTTAGTCGAACGCTGCATGAGGATGACCCATGTTTACCTGATCTTAGTGTAGACCATCGTTTTTCTATTTTGCCACTGAAAGGCGGAAATTTGATTCATACAGTTCAGTTGAATCTATTCCGTAATTTTAGGAAGCCTGAGTTTCATCTGTATGATCGAGATGAAAATGGGACGTATCAAGATGAAGTTAATACTATCAATGAAAGGACAGATGGTTCTCGAGCGGTAGAGACAATAAAAAGGTACATGGAGAGTTATCTGCATCCTGATGCTATCTCTCGAATCATGGATATCAAAATTGTGATCGATGATGAATCCGATGTGGTGGCCCAGATGTCTCAAGGGAATGGTGGCGCGAAGGCTGTGAAGAAAAAGCTTTCGAAGGAGGTTTCAGCCGAGATGACCGCTGAGGAAATTGACGAACGCGATGGGAATGAAGAGATAAGAGGGTGGTTGCGAACTTTGGCAACAATGGCAGAATGAAATCAGTTGTTAGGATTTATGAATCCGATGCCAAAAAATAGTAAGCTTCTAGGTCGCGTCGTACTTGGTTGAAATGATTGGAGTAGGTAAGTGTGTGATTGTGATTGGATAGATAGAAGATCTATTTCGATTTGGCTAGTCGCTTTTTTGCGACTTTTTTTGCTACTCTTTTCACCGCCTTTTTCTTCGCTGTTTTTTGGGCGTTCGCCTTTATCTTTTCAACCTCGGCTACAATCTCCTGTGGCATGATCGTTGGGATGATGAGCTTGGAGCCGTAGAAGGAGCCGGTGTTGATTCCGATTTGGGCACGAAGGAGTCCAAGGAGAATGCTCACTCCGTTGTGGCGAATGAGTGAGGGGCACTGCTCCTCTTCTACTGATTCATCAAGAGTGAAATTGCCGAATATTTCGGATGTTATTTGGTAGCCGACTCTTTCCTTGTCTTCGGTTTCTTCGTGAAAGGCTGCCCAGAAACGCATGAGGTATTCCAGTTCATTGTCTGGGTTTTTGTAGACGTCGTAGCTGAACCTCGTTGCCAGGTTGTTGATGACGAATTCACCGCCATTTCCGGCGGGGACCCACTCTATGGAGAGCTTGGTGAAGTTGTAATCGTTAAGCTGACAGACGGGATTCATGGTGAAGACTTTTCAAGGGGAGAGGTTGTTCGGATTGCTTGCGGTTTAGATACGCACTGATGTCGATGTCGTAGCTCGGGCTGCTTTTGGGGCTGACCCAGGTGTCAGGTTTTAATGAGCCTTGTACTAGTCTTGGACGTACGATGGTTTTCTGGGCGCAGGAATCTTTTCTATCGCTGATAGAAACCTTGAAACGCTTGCCCAGAGCGTGGCAGAGAGCGACCATGGTTTTTAGGGTGAAGCTGACGCGGTTATCTTCGTCGAGGACCTTGTGCACGTACTGGCGTGACTTTCCGATGCGGTTGGCAAGCTGGTTCATGTTGACGCCGCCTTCGTTCATTCCATTTAGGATTTCATTTACGAAGCGGGCACGTTCGACATCTGCGAGGAAGTCTGGGTCGTTATTGAGTTTACGGTTTGCGTTGGCCAACTCCTCCAGCATTTCCTCAGTCGTTTCGGGAACGCCTGCTAGAAGAGCTGCTATCTCTGGTGGTAGGATTTCGTCTGTTGTAGTCATCTCGATTGGGATTGGTAATTTGCTTTCAATAGTCCGCATAGGGCGAACGCGGCGTTTTGGTCGCCTTTATTTTTGATGTGATGGTTGGTGCAAACGACGACTTTTTCGTTTTGCTCATCGTAGAAAAAGAACAAGCGAGCTAGGCCTTTGTGAGCTCGCATTTCGTAGACATCGCCATGTTTGTTCGGGTTGCTCGTTTTTTAACGTGTTTAGGATCGGTAACCCGATCGTTGACGGCAACGAGTTTCATAGAGGAGATGATCTTCTTGAAGTCGTCGGGTCGTTTTCGTTTCCATTCGATAAGAGCATTTAAAGCAGGTGAGCGGTTCTCTATCTGTAAAGCACAGATTTTCCACTTATTGGTAGCATCAATGTTTAGGTCGGGAATCTCGATGAGCTCGTATTTCATGTCAACCTATTTGTTTACATCGACCTTTGCAACCCGAGCTTCAATTTTATTGGGGATTTTTTGAGGGGATGGCTTGTGGATGGGGTGTTGGGGATCCATTCAAGGATTGATGTTAAGGCGTCGGTTACTTGCAAGTCTTTGAAGAGTAATATTATGTGATTTACGTAGGGGGGTAGTGCTATATTTTCTAATTTGAATAACTAGGGGGTTCTAAAACAGTGGAATTTCGAAGATCCACTCGTTCTTTTGCGTATGGAATTTAAATTCTGATATTATGAAGCCAGAGAATAACACTCTCTACGAAGCGGCCTAGTACGCTGAGAGCTACGCGAGGAGCCTTCGGTGGTGAATGCATTGTATGGCGTTGCAGAGCAGATTTCGGTGATTGATTGTTTGGGTGCCCGCTTAGCAAGCGGGCCTACATTTTGATGGGCTTAGTTTTCGAAGTATTGGAGGAGGCCGTTTATTACGAAGGTGGTGTATTCGCTGGGAAGGGATTTCTTCTTTGTGTCGCCGATTTTTCGGAAGCCTTGGTAGTCGCCTTGGGCCGCCCAGGGGTAGACGGTGGTACTGTTGGCTGTCCAGGGTTCTAGGAAGATGACAGGGCAGTCGAAGATTCGATTGGCGAGGAGGTTACGGCCCCAGATGTAGCCTTCTGTATCCACTCTTATAGCGTTCTTTCCTTGGTAGATGTAGGGCGGAAGGGCTGTGGCTTTTATCATCTCTTGAGTCACGGCTTGGGCTAGGGGGATCTCTGTGGTGTGGTAGCCTTTTGAGATGCGGTGGAGCATCATGTAACGCATCTCGTCATTTTTGATTTCTGAGGTCATGTAGCCGCCGTTGACTAGGATGTGGGCGTTGTTGTCGGTTACGGCTGTCGGGTTTTCGGGGTCTTCCCAGCCATTGGCGTTGATGTGAAGAGCGATTGCGAAGTCTGGATTGAAGTTTTGGTTGAGGAGTCGGGCACGTTCTTTGATCTCGGCTGAGCGGATAAAGAGGCGTGTGGTGAGCTTTTGGCGAGCTTGGGTGAGGGCGTCTCCGAATCGTTCTTTGGTTTGGGGGATTCGACTTTGGGCTTCTTGTTCGAAGTCTTTGGGGCGGAGGGGGGTGACTGGGTTGGAGTTCACACGGGTTAAGTAGACGATGGCTCCCTTGGCTTCTAGGATGTCTTTGATGCGTTTTGCTACAGCGAGGGTGAGGTCGCCTTCTTGGACAGTTGGGCCGTTGTTGAGGGAGAAGGAGCGTTCTTCCAGGGGTCCCCATGTTCCTCCGATGTGTCCTGGGTCGATCGCGATGCGTAGGCCGCGTAGGCTGGTTTTATTTGGTGGGGTGGAAAGCGATTGTTTTGAGAAGGGGATGAATATTTTGTCTGATGGGGTTTCGGAGCTTCGAGCTACGGTGAATCCGTCTTCTTGGATTTGTATTAGATCATGCCATTCGCCATAGGGGGCGTAGAGCTCGTTGAGGAGTCTTTCGAACTCGGTGGATTGGATGGGACTGTTGGAGAAATCTAGGGCGTTCCAGTCGATGGGGGTGTCGTCGACGCCATAAAGGATGCTGGTCGTTGTGAGCAGTAGAATGAGGACTATGTTTTTCATGTGTTCTTTTATTGTCCACGAAGTACCCTAAGAGGCACGAAGATTAATAGAGAGGGTGTTCTTAATTGTGATGAAATAAGACAGTGGTAGTATTGGGAGTGCAGAGATTGAATTCAAGTTATGCAGTATATTTAACCACATAAAGCACAAGATGCACAAATGGGAGAATGCGAACATTGGGGAAGGGGCCCCGAGAGTGTACCTAAACGTTTCAGTAGATGGAGTTTTTGAAACCGCGTACCGAGGTACCGAACGAAGTGACACCTGAGGAGATCTACGACGAAGCATGTAATGACGACACTTGAGGATCGTAGAGACGAAACATGAACTCGAATTTTATTCGATTTCAGTCGTGTCGTGTTTCGCATGGCATCCATGCTTTGTTCTAATTCACCCACCAATCGGTAAGCTCATCTGAAGTGGTTTTATAGTTTGTGGTCGAAATACCTGTATGTATATGACCACGAATATATTGTGTTAAATGTTGGTTGGTTTTATGAAACTGGTGAGCGTAGACTGATGTTTGAGGAGCGAAGTAAGGAAAGATTAGTTTGTGACTTCGCTTGCTAATTTCTTGCAACAAAGAGGCACGAAAATGCACAAAAGGGAAATCTGACTTTGCTACTCTACGTCGTTTCAAGGGAGAGAAGGGTACTGGGTGGCATCCTGATTTTTGAGATGAATGAATTGAGAAGATGTTGCTTAGATTTCCAATTCGTTTGAGTGCCGAAAATATACACAAGAATTCGGAATTTTTCCAAGGTCTGAAATCGCTGAATGTGGTATGCTAGTCGCTTACCTCATGCGACTTGGTCTAAATACTTTTCTCGTTAGCCCTGGTTTTACAGATGCTGACCTACCCCTCATTCAAAATTTCAAATCCTATGGAGCTGAAGTTGTCGAACTTGCGATTGTTGATCCTGCAGCAGTTACTATGTCTAGGCTTGTCCAAACATTGGACTCAGCGGGATTTAGGCAGACGGTTGTCTGTGGCACTTTTGGTCTGGGGCGTGATTTGAGAGGAAACTCTGAGGAGCAGGCAAATTCCACACGTTACATTATTGAACTCATTGAGATTGCCAAGCGACTTGGTTCCAAGGTGGTTTGTGGTCCTATGTATTCTTCGGTCGGGCGGACTAATCGGCATTCGCCTCAAGAGCGTGAATCTCAGTTGCAGTTGATTGCAGAGAATCTAAAGCCGCTTTGTAAGAGGGCGGAGGATGCGGGAGTCGTACTTGCGATTGAGCCTCTTAATCGCTTCGAAACGGATTGTATTAACACAGTGGATCAGGCATTGGATTTGATTGATCGGGTTGGAAGTCCAGCTCTAAAAATACACATCGATACCTTTCACATGAATATCGAGGAAGATGATTCTTCGAATGCAATTTTGAAGGCGGGTCAACATATTGGGCATGTGCATGCGAGTGCGAGTCATCGAGGACTTCTCGGGCAGGATCAAGTTGATTGGGAGGGAGTGCTTGGGGCTTTGTTGAAGATTGGTTATGATGAAGACATTGTGATTGAGAGTTTTTGTGAGGACAATGCAGTCATCGCTAAAGCGGCAGCAATTTGGCGAAAGCTTTATGATAGTCCCCAGCAGCTCTCGATAGAAGGTTTGGCCTTTTTAGAGAATAATTTGAAACGACTCAAGCAGAGGGACTGTAAGCCAGTTTAGTATACTATGAAAAAACGGATACATATAAAGGGTTTAACCCTTGGTTTCGTAATAATTGCATCCGCTTGTAGCTTACTGGCCGAAAGTGGATTCGTGTCGATGTTCAATGGGAAGACATTGAAAGGCTGGGATGGCGACGCACGGTTCTGGCGTGTGGAGAACGGGGCGATCGTGGGCGAATCGACAGAAATGAACCCTGCAGAGAAAAACACATTTCTAATTTGGAAGGGGGGGAGACGCAGCTGATTTCGAACTCAAAGTGGAATTCAAGCTTCGTAATCATAACAGCGGAATTCAGTATCGAAGTTTTCCGATCAAAGGGGAGGAGTGGTCGGTTGGTGGCTATCAAGCTGACCTGTCTAGCGATAATAAGTGGACAGGGGCAGCTTACGGCGAGAAATACAAAAAGCTATTGGCGTTGTGTGGTGAGAAGGCTGTGATCGGAATAGCGCCTGAGAACAGGCAAGTTGTTGCTCATGTCGGTGATAGGAAGGACATTCTTTCTCATCTTAACCAGGACGATTGGAACGAATATCACATCATTGCTAATGGGAATCAATGTATTCAGAAAATAAATGGTGTCATTACTGCTGAATTCTCTGATTCGTCTGAAGATCGTCTACAAAGTGGTTTGATCGCCTTGCAACTTCATAAAGGCCCGCCGATGGAAGTCAGGTTTCGCAATATTCGTATCCGTCGCATCGTCCCTCAGGAGAAGAAGCAGATTCTTTTTTTAGCCGGATCGAAAAGTCATGGTTACGGTGCGCATGAGCACAAGGCAGGATGTCATCTATTGGCTCGGAGTTTAAACGAAAGCGGGCTCGATGTGGTCGCTCAAGTGGTTACCGATGGGGCGTGGCCCGAAGCATGGGTGGGTTATGACAAGCCAGATGCGATCGTGATGTATTGCGATGGTTATAAGAGGCACATGGCAAAAGAACATCAGGATAAGATTCAAGAACTGAGTGATGCTGGAGTCGGTGTGGCTTGCCTTCACTTCGGAGTGGAGGTGGTACCCGAGGAGTTGGGCAAAGAGTTTCTAAATTGGATCGGCGGCTATTTCGAAATTGGTTGGTCGGTTAATCCTCATTGGAATGCGACCTTCGATACATTTCCAGATCACCCGGTTACTAACGGGGTTAAACCATTTACGGTTCGAGATGAATGGTACTACCACATGCGTTTTAAGCCAGAGATGGAAAATGTGACGCCGATTCTTTCGTCACTTCCCTCAGTGCGCACCTTGACCGACCGGTCGAAGGATAAGAATCGCGGAATTAATCCTGCAGTTCTCGCAGACGTTGAGGCTGGGGAAAAGCAAGTGGTTGCGTGGGTGACTAATCGTGCGGATGGAGGGCGCGGTTTTGGATTCACGGGCGGGCATTTTCACAGAAACTGGCAGCAGGACGACTTCCGAAAAACGGTCTTAAATGCACTGGTCTGGGTTGCGAAAGGGGAGGTGCCCGTTGACGGAGTTGTCTCTCGGACGCCGTCGACGAGCGATCTCGAATTGAATCAGGACTATCCCAAGCCCTGAAGTGGACCCCGAAAACTGGACAGGTGGCTTAGTTGGATAGATAACCGAC
>CAWVWU010000020.1:0-28568 GCA_963933925.1 uncultured Puniceicoccaceae bacterium | reverse complement strand
TTGCTCAATGAGCATTGAGCCAATCTCTTTTCCATTTAAAACTATATTACGTGCGTATAAAACAACGTCTCCTTGCCAGAGGATTCCATCAAAATTAGGTGCTTCTCGGACGGGAGTATCTAGGTTTCTGGAATATTGTGTGAACAGATCTCCTTGGCTATCGTAGATGGTAACGCTTTGAATGTCGGGATCGTGTTTTAGAGATTCGACGTATTCCTGAGCGGTTTCGGGATCGTTAAATCGAAGGGATGCAACGGTATTGCTCGATAGAATTCGAGATAAGGTTTCGAGTTTTCGTGCTTCTTTGTTTGTGAAGGAATCCCATTCTCGGTAGACGGAAATAGAGCAGAGAATCGTTAATGATATGAGGCTCGCAAAGGCAGTTATCGCGACGATCTTTCGAGAGATCGCCCAATTGTTGTAGACTTCTTTGAAACTGGGGAAAACGCTACGCATGGGGTTACTCAATTGCGAGTTTGAGCAGTTTGGAACTGAGCTGAATGTTTCTTTTTTCAAGATTTTCTAGGTCTACGCGGAACCGTATTCTATTCTTGATGACTAAGAATTCTATGCAACCGCCAGCACCTAGGAAATTCGGTTCTTCGCCGATTATTAGAGTCGAGCAATTCTCAGTTTTTTCGAAGAATTGTGACCATGTTTTTCTTTGTCCTGCTCCGACGAAAATGACGTCGTATTCGTTGCAGTTAAATGTTGAAAGTTCTTCTGTTGTTATGCGTTCTACTTGAAATTCGTTCTGGGTGTTTTGGGATACAATTTGCTCGAGGTATTGGGCAAGGTTTTGATCTTGGATCACCGCTATTCGGGCGTTCGAAGGAGGTACTTGCTTATTGATCTTCACAAATTCCATAAAGCCTTCGACATAATTGGCCTTGAGAGAGTCGATTTGCAATGTCTGAGCAGACGCTGCGAAGGGTAACCATAGAAGGATGACTACTATGATGTGCTTCACGCTGAGACTGTGGACGGTTCCTTTCATCTATCTCGTTCCGACTTTAGAAGTCGAGCTTGGCCTCCAAGTAGACTTCGCGTGAGGTCTCTGTCCAGTGCCCGAAAAAGTCCTTTAATCGGATGTCTTCAGTGTGGGCATCCAGCAAGTTTCTCCCGACGAGGGAAAGGCGAAGCGAGTCGCGTACTTGCCAACTGATGCGGGTGTCGAGTTGGAAAATAGTGGGTTGTCCGCCTTTTGCGAAATCGTAGCTGCTGGAATAGCGTAGGCCTGTGTCTATAGAAACCGAATTAGAAAGGTTATTCTTTATATTTAGAGTAGCGAGGTGACCAGGGCTACTATTGTCGAACTCTGAGCGTGAGAACTCAGTTAAGTCATTTAGGAAATTAGCAAAGCCCTCGGCTTGTGCGAGTTGGATTGGGCTGCTGTAGTCTGCTGGATTTACAGTAGCTTGGTAGAGTGGCTCGAAGGTATCTATGAGTCGCGAGTAGCCCAAGGTGACGTCGAAGAGCTCAGAAAATACCCAGTTGAAGGAGGCTTCGTAACCGTAGGCTTCACCTTTTAGTAGGTTGTCATAGGTTATGTTGATTTTTATATAAGATTCCTCTGTTCCGTGTTCTGTACCCACTCCAGTGCCAGCACGCGCGAATATATTGTCATACTTGTAATAGAAGCTATTGATTTGAAAACTTCCCTTGTTCTCTGAGAAGTGATGTTTGAAGCCGAGCTCGAAGGCGTCGAGTGTTTCGGGGTCTAGCTCTTTGATTGATTGAGCATCATAGAGCCTATGGTTGATTGTCCGGAAGTGATCTGGGTTTGTCGGGTCAGCATCTTGGACTATAGGAAAGGTTATCGGATCATCAATGATCTTCCCGCTGCGCAGGCTTTCAATTACGTTGAGTGCGGTCGGAGTCGTGCGGCTAGAAAGGGAATATGAAGTCCAAATTCGAGAATTCTCGGTAAGTTTGAAGGAGAGCCTTGCATTGGGTGAGAAGATTTCTTTGGAAGATCGATCTTCAGCTCGAGCCGTTCCTCCCCATGAAAGGTCGAGAGTATCTTCAATCAGAGACCAGTCATGTTGGAATCCTGCATAAGCTGCGAAGTCATTAAAAGATTCGGCGTTGAAGTCGGAGGTTGCGGTTGAATCAGTGGTTTCTTCGTCGAATGCCGCTCCGATATTATAGCTGAGTTCGTGGGAGTCGTTAATGGGAAAACGTCCACGACCTTCGATGCCCATAGTTACGATGTCGAACGCGGCATAAGCTGCATTTAGGTCGGAATATGCGGTCCACCCTCTAACGGAATAGGCACTGCCATCGGGATTATTACGTGTCCATTTTGCTTGAGCGTTCACCCCCTTGAGACTTTCGGCCTTAGATTCAGTGGTGAGAGAACCTGTATCGAGATTTGCGAGGTCGTACGCATACCCAAGATCGGAGTAGAAGGCTTCTGTTGATATACTTATTAAGTCACGGGAGGAAGGGCTTTTGTCGTAGCGGAAGCCTGCTCGTGCGGTGTCCCATTGATTGCTGAATTTATCTCTCGTATCCGAAGAGGCCCGTTGACCCACTTTTGCGAATACGCGTGCAGATGAGGTTTCGTCGATTGCCCAACCCACTCGGGCGGCAGCACTGGCACTTTCGGTGCCTACTTTTGTTTTGAGGATGGTCCCTTCGGTTTCGAAGGCTGTTTTCATAAGGACGTTTACGCGTCCGTTAACTGCATTGTTATTCCATGTTCCGCCGCCGGGGCCGTAGGCTATTTCAACGGATGAAACGTCGTCGAGTAGGAGATCGTGTTGGTTTCCGAAAATGCCGGCAAAGATTGTATTGTAGACGTTTTGTTCATCTACGGTGAATTGTACGCGGTTAAAAAAGCGGGAGTTTATGCCGCGCATGCCGATTCCCCAGATACCATTGCTTGGATGGACGATGTGTACGCCGGGTGCGTATCGAAGCATTTCCGGAATCGAGTCAACTGGAAGATCGGCTATATCCGAGGCGTCAAATACGTAGGATGCGGAAGCGGAATCGAAAACGAGGGATTCTGGTTTCGATGAGGCAATCGCCGGAACGTCGGCGAGTTCTAAAATTGATAGTTTATCAATCTCTGGATTTGCGAGAAGTTGGCAAATCGGGGCGAGGGCTAAAGTCGTTAATGCGAAAAGCCTCATGCCGTGCTTTCGCCTAAAGCAACGGATAGGGGTGATTTTCGGGTAGTTCGAGGGATTCACTCTTATGAATGGATGAAAGGTAGAGAGATATCTGCAAGGATAAAGGGTATCTGATTAGGTTCTTTACATTAAAGTAAGGGTTTTTTTATAGATGAAATCTAGGATTGGATACGATAAATAGGAGCATTACAGCCCGGTGTTTGTCCTTCTTTTTGACATTTATAGGGCTGCAAGGAGTTTTCGGATATCGGCTTCCGGAGCTTCATGGTGTTGGCTGACTGCCATCTCTAGGGCTATTTGTAATGTAGTTTTGGCGTCATCGAGCTGTTTTAAGGCGAGTAAACTCTTCCCTTTTAAAATAGCGGCCATCATCCAGTCCGGTTTAGCGTCGAGGCAGAAGTCGAAAGCTGTGATCGCTTCTTTGAAGGAGGCTTCTTCGAAGAAGGCTTGCCCAAGTGAAAAGCGGAATAGCTCGTTGTTTGGATTTTTGGAGACGAGGTTTTGAAAGCGTTGTGATTTCATCAGTGGCGAGGGGGAAAGTTATTGTCGGAGGAGGGTGGACGTTTGCGGAGAGCGTTGGGTGTTTCGCTTATGTCGCAGAAGCGTTCATCTCGGTCGTTTTGGGTGATTCGAATAAATTTGGATTTCGGGAGGCATTGAAGGAATTGGCGTCCGTAGGATTTTTGAAGAATTCGCGAGTCGAGTATGGTGATTATGCCTTGGTCGTCGCGGGTGCGAATGAGTCGGCCGATTCCTTGTCTGAATTTGATGAGAGCTTCGGGGAGGTTGAGTTCGGCGAATGGATTGCCTCCGGCTTCTTTGATTCGTTCGGATTTTGCTTCTGGAATTGGGTGAGTCGGAACGTCGAAGGGGAGTCGAGTCATTATGATCTGGCTGAGGGCGGGGCCGGGAACGTCGACTCCGGTCCAGAAGCTATCGGTGCCGAAGAGGACGGCATTGCCTTCTTTCTTGAAGGCATTGGTGATTTCGGATCGGGAGAGACCTTGGCCTTGGGCGAAGAGGGTTCTGCCTTGTGCGGCGAGTTCGGAATCGAGGCGGTCGCTAACCTTGCGTAGGTCTGAGTAGCTCGTGAAGAGGACGAGTGTGCCGCCTGGGACTTTTGATATACAGTAGCGGATGTAGTCGACTAGTATGTCTAGAGCGAGTTGGGCATCTTCACGACTTGGGTGCGGGATGTCGGATGCGATGTAGATGCGAGTTTTGTTTTCGTAATCGAACGGCGAGTCTACGGCCCGGGCTTCTTCTTTGTCTGCTCCGAGTTTTTTTAGAACGGGAGTCATGCTCCGAGCGATCGAAAGGGTCGCACTAGTGAGGGTAATTGAAATGTCCTTATTGAAGAGTTCTTCTTTAAGATAGGGAGCGACGTCGATGGGGGCGGTTCTGAAGGTGACGATTTGTCCTTTGCGTCCGCTTTTTTCTAGCCAGTGGACGTGGTCTTCTTCGGCGAGGTCGATGAAACGGCGGATACCCGAATAGTAGCTGTGGATACGGGATCGGTGGTCCTTGAGTTCGTCAAGTTGGGGGCCGTCTTCGACTTTTGAGAGGATGCTGTCCATCACCTCGACGACGGCTTTTAAGGGTTTGTTGAGAGTGGGGACGCACCAGTTCTCCTCCGAGACTCGGACGAGGGGGCGTTTTTCTAGAAAGGTGGCCGCGATATAGCCGAAGAATTCTTGGGCTGCGTCTTGGGCATCGATAATGGCTTGAAGTTGGTTGGGGTAGGCGTGTTTCCGGACGATGCCGGATTTTCGTTTCGGGTTGAAGAGGGCTTTGAGTTGTCGGTCGACTCCGTAGGAGCTGATGTGTGCTCCGAAGTGTTCGGTGGCGACATCGGCAGCGGTGTGTGCTTCGTCGATTACGAGGAAATCATCGGGAAGAAGGATGCCTTTGGCTCCGGGGGCGAGGCCACCGGCGTTGAGAAGGGCGAAGAGCAGGCTATGGTTGACGATTACAATTTGGGCTTTTCGCATTTCGGCCCGTGCTTTTTGGTAGGGGCAGTCAGCCGGTTTACAATTTCGTCGATTGCAGGCGGATCCTTCGGCGTTGACGTTTTCCCAGACGTCGCGGTTGGGCTGGGGGTTGAGCTCTTGAAGTTGCCCGGTTTTGGTGGTTTCTGCCCAATGGGCGATGCGGCCGAGTTCGTCGATCTCTTCGTTGGGGAAGAGTTCGGTTTGATGCCTCATCGCATTGCCGAGGCGAGTGGAGCAGAGGTAATTCCCTTTGCCGACGAGTAGGGCGGATTTGAAATCGGCGTATTTTTCGAGTTCGGGAATTTTTGAGAAGAGTGAGCGGCAGATCTTGAGGTCTTTGTCCTGAATCTGTTCTTGTAGAGCGATGGTATTACTCGAAACGACGCAAGGACGTTGGGTTTCGATTGAGCGGATGATTGCAGGGATCAGGTAGGCGAGGCTTTTTCCGACGCCGGTTCCTGCTTCGAAGATCAGCGGGGCGTCTTCGTCCATGTACTGGGCCACGGCATTAGCCATTTCCTCTTGTTGGGGACGGTGTTCGAGTCCAAGGGCAGTTTGTAGGAGTCCGCCTTTGGCAAAGATGTTCTTTACGATCTTTGCACTAGGAATCGAATCGGGGCTGCTTTCTTGGTCTTGGTTGGGTGAAATCATTCAGAATGTAGAGAACTTAGGAGAAAAGCATTCTGAGGAGGGATGTCGCTAAAAATCAGTGCCATGTTGCGATGGATTTGTGAGATTGGCTATCGATTCTAATAGATGAGGACGTGATCGTCTGTTTGGAGGATGTCGTAGAGTTCGATCATTTCGCGGTTGCGGAGTTGTACGCAGCCGCCGCTGGCAGGGGTGCCAATTTTGTCTTCGTGGTTGGTGCCGTGGATGTAGATGTAGCGTTGGTAGCTGTCGCAGCCTTCGCCTTGGTTTAGGCCCGGTTCTAGGCCCTCTAACCAAAGGATTCGGCTGGTTATTAGATTTTTGGCCTGCTCGGTTTGGTCGAGTTTGTGGTAGGTTTTTTCTAGGCTCACTCGGCCTTTGAATACGGTGTCGATCGGAGTGTTTTCGCCGATCTTTGCTGCAATGCGGTGAAGGCCGTTTGGGGTGCCTCCGGAGTCTTGTTGGCAAGATGGAGGATTGTGGGAAGTGGAAATGTCGTAGTAGCTGGTTTCTTGGTTTTTAATGAGGAAGAGGCGTTGTTCGGTGATGGAAACGAGAACATATTGTGTTGTGGGCTTGATATTCAGCGTGGTGCACTTATCGCTGTAGCGCTTCAATAATTGAGAGGACATATAAAATGGCTTATAATGTAGGTATCGTAGGCGCGACAGGAGCTGTCGGGCAGGAATTTATTAAACTTATGCGTGATCGGAATTTTCCGGTTGGTGAGCTTAAGTTGTTTGCATCTAGTCGTTCTGCAGGAAAGCAGATCGAAGCGGCGGGGCAAACCTACACCATCGAAGAAGCGACAAAAACGTGCTTTGAAGGTTTGGATTTCGTTCTTTTTAGTGCGAGCGGTGCTGTGTCGATGGAGCTTTGTCCTGCAGCAGCAGCGGCGGGAGCGGTTGCTATAGATAATAGCTCAGCATTTCGAATGGATCCAAATGTTCCTTTGATCGTTCCGGAGATTAATGGTGATGCGGCGAAGGCCCATAAGGGAATTATCGCGAATCCGAACTGTTCTACAGCGATTTCTTTGATGGGAGCGTATCCCTTGCATAAGGCTTTCGGTTTGAAGCGTATGATCGCGTCGACTTACCAAGCTGTGAGTGGAACAGGAGCAGAAGCGATGCAGGAGCTTGAGGATCAAACTAAGGCATGGTCGAAGGGTGAGCCGATAGAGAAGAATGTTTATCCTCACCAAATCGCCTTCAATTTGCTTCCTCATGTTGATTCGTTCCTTGAATCAGGCTATACGAAGGAGGAGATGAAGATGGTCAATGAGGGGCGCAAAATTATGGATCTGCCTGATTTGGCGGTGTCTTGTACGTGTGTGCGTGTACCGGTGATGCGTTCGCATTCGATTTCGATTAGTGCGGAATTTGAGAAGCCAGTTTCCGTTGAGGAGGCTCGTGCTGCGATCGCTGCGTTTGATGGTGTGGATTTGGTGGATGACCCTGCAAATCTTGTTTACCCGATGCCGCTTGATTTTGCAGGTAAGGAAAACTGTGGTGTTGGGCGTATTCGCAAGGATCAGTGTTTCGACAATGGTCTCGCATTTTGGGTGGTCGGAGACCAGCTCTGGAAGGGTGCTGCTTTAAATGCTATCCAGATTATGGAAACGTTGATCCGCTAAGTTCGTTTCTCGATTGTAATAGATTTCAGATGCCTCGTTCTTACTTTGAGTGAAACGGGGCATTTTTGTGTTTAGCTTGAAAAGGGGAGGTCGAGTTCGAACCAGAATTTTGACCCTTTGTATTGTTCGCTTTCGACATTTATTTTGCCGCCCATGAGTTCGACAAGCTGTTTTGAAATCGCGAGTCCGAGTCCGGTTCCACCGTATTTTCGAGTGTTGGAGCTGTCGGCTTGGGTGAAAGATTCGAAAAGGGATGGGATTTGATCAGAGGATATTCCGATGCCTGTATCTTTGATTTCAATACGGATGCTGCGTCCTCTACCCTTGTTTATCGAGGTCGCTACTATCTTTACGTAGCCTTTTTCGGTGAATTTTATGGCATTACCTACGAGGTTTATAATGACCTGTCGTATACGGACTGAGTCACCTACGATCGGGCTTTTCGTTAGGTCTTGAGCGATGTCGTGGCTGAGTTGAAGAGATTTGCTTTCCGCTTTCGGGAGTAGCATTGTGGTGGTTTCATCTATGAGTTCTTTGAGTGAGAACGGTACTTTGACTATTTCGAGCATCCCGGCTTCGATCTTTGAAAAGTCGAGGATATCATTAATAATGGCCATTAGGAGCTCTCCGCTTGTTTGAGTAATCTCGCACATCTTACGCTGTTTCTCGTCGAGGTCGGTATGGAGTAAAAGGTTCGAAATACCGATTATACCATTGAGAGGAGTTCGGATCTCATGGCTCATGACAGCGAGGAATTCGCTTTTGAGATTAGATGCTTGTAGTGCTGTGTCGCGTGCGTTCTGGAGGTTGAGTTCCAGCTTTTTACGTTCGGTTATATCTTGGATAGCCCCGCCCACTTTTACAGTCTTGCCGTGCTGCTTAATCGCTGAAGTTGTGACGTGTACCCAGATTCGTCGCCCTTTTACTGTATGCAATTCCAGCTCGATCGCTAGAGATTGGCCAGTCTCGATTGATTCTTTTAGTCCTTCTTGAATTTTTTTAGCAGAATTTGGTGTGTAAAAGTCGATAGCCGATGAAAGACAGGGTGAGTATTCCAGAGGATCCAATTCATGGATATGGTACACTTCATCGGTCCAGTAGAGTTTGTCAGTGACTAAATCGATTTCCCACCCTCCGACGTGAGCGAGTGATTGAGATGCCGTTAGGAGTTGAGTTAATCGATTGAGGTCGTCCTCCGTTTCTTTGCGTTTCGTTATATCTCGGGCAACGGCTAGCAGGTAACTCTTTTCGCCTTGGCTAATGTATCTGACGTCAACCTCAACTGGATAATTTGAACCGTCTTTTTTCTTGTGCCAGCCTTCGAGTACAAGATTGCCGATCTCTTGAACCTCTATGACATGTTCTTTCCAGGAAAAATGATCGGGAAGAACCGCTTCTATATCGTATACGTGCTTTTGAGTAAGCTCTGCGTAGGTGTAGTTGAGGCGTTTGTATGCTTGTTCGTTGCAGTCCAGAATTAGGCCAGTGTCGGCATCGCAAACGAAAATGGAGTCATTGGATTGATCGATTAGGGTCCTTAGAAGATCAATATCGTGTTGCTTGGCTTGTAGGGTGTTGGAGGTGCGTTTGGTCTCGATTGCTACTGCTGCGAGGTCGGCACTGAGACTTATTGTTATGATGTCATCTTGGCTAGGAGCTCGATAGAAACGATGATAGATTGCAAAAGTACCGAGAACCTTTTCCTGAGGTGGCGAGAATAGGCTCTGACCAGCAAGATTTCAATCCAGCTTTGCTTGCGATTTGTTTGTGAGACGCCCAAAGAAAATTCGTGTCGATGTCTTCTACTATGACGCGTTTGCCAGTAAATGCAGCCGTTCCACATGATCCGACTGATGGGCCGATTTCAATTCCTTCGATGGCGTCATTGTAAGACTCGGGGAGACTTATACTCGCCCCATGTCTCAGGCATTGATTCTCTTCGTCGACCAGTAAGATACTGCAAGCCATTTCGGAGTTCTGGTCTTCGACGTAGGCAACGATTGCAGAGAGAATTTCCTTGAGCGGTTTATTTTCTGCGATTTGGTCGAGGATTCGCCTTCGTCCGACACCGAATTGGATGGAGGGTCCACTGCTTGATATCGCCTTCCGGAGTGCTTGGTTTTCCCATGTAAATTCGTCCAGACGTTTTTTCATCTCCGATAGGATCAGAGCGGAGTCTTTATTGGGTGAGAATGTGGGACTTGATTCCACTGTGGAATCGGAAGGGCTTTCCATTTAGTTTGGATGGTGGGTAAAAAAGGACTCTTCGTCAATAGCCGTGTACATTGCCCCAATTGCCGGTAATTTGTTGGGGAAAGTAGATTCCTGTATTTTCGAATTTAGCTTGAAAAGGGGAGGTTGAGTTCGAACCAGAATGTAGACCCGATGTGTTGTTCGCTTTCAACGTGGATCTGGCCTCCCATGAGTTCGACGAGTTGTTTTGAGATGGCGAGGCCGAGGCCCGTTCCCCCGTATTTTCGAGTGTTGGAACTGTCGGCTTGAGTAAAGGAATCGAAAAGGGAGGGGATCTGATCAGAGGATATTCCGATTCCTGTATCTTCGATTTCAATACGGATGCTGCGTCCTCTACTCTTGTCTATTGAGGTCGCGACTATCTTTACGTAGCCTTTTTCGGTGAATTTTATGGCATTGCCTACGAGGTTTATAATGACCTGTCGTATACGGACTGAGTCTCCTACGATCGGGCTTTTCGTTAGGTCTTGAGCGATGTCGTGGCTGAGTTGAAGAGATTTGCTTTCCGCTTTCGGGAGTAGCATTGTGGTGGTTTCATCTATGAGTTCTTTGAGTGAGAACGGTACTTTGACTATTTCGAGCATCCCGGCTTCGATCTTTGAAAAGTCGAGGATATCATTAATAATGGCCATTAGGAGCTCTCCGCTTGTTTGAGTAATCTCGCACATCTTACGCTGTTTCTCGTCGAGGTCGGTATAGAGTAAAAGGTTCGAAATACCGATTATACCGTTGAGGGGTGTTCGGATTTCATGGCTCATGACCGCGAGGAACTCGCTTTTTAGACGGGATGCTTGCAAGGCTTTGTCGCGTGCTTTTTGGAGATGGAGCTCTAGTTGTTTGCGTTCGGTTATGTCTTGCATTGCTCCGTAAAGTCGAACGGGGGCACCGTTTTCGAGTTCGATGGAACTCTTAATGCTTAGCCATATTTTTCTCTTTTTCGCAGTTGTGGCTTCTAGCTCCATTGCGAATGGTTCGCCTGTTTCAAGTGTCTTTTTTACTTTTCCTTGAACGTACTCCTTGGAGTCGAATACGAAATCTTTGATTACAGAGCTTAAGCTTGGAGAATACTCCTCTGGAGTGACATCGTGGATACGATAACTTTCGTCGGTCCAGTAGAATTCTTCTGTCTTTAGATCGAATTCCCAGCCGCCTACGTGTGCTAGATTTTGAGTTGCTTCAAGTAGTTTATTAGTGCGATTGAGAATTGAATCGCTTCGTTTGCGTTCAGTAATGTCCCGTGCAATTCCAATTAAATAGCTTTCGGACCCTTGTCTTATATAGCTTATGTTTACTTCGACTGGGATTATGTCCCCGTCCTTTTTTGTATAACCGTTTTCGACTACAATAGAATCAATCTCCTTTACTTTTTTGACGTGTTCGTTCCATGAAAATCCATCTGGGCGGTGAGCTACTACCTCGTTGATATTCATTGCGAGTAGTTCGTCTCGAGTGTATCCAAGAATCTCGCAGATATGGGAATTAAAATCAAGAAGTCTGCCGTCGGCGCAGTCTGCTAAAAGTACAGAATCGTTGATACTGTCAATTAGTGTCCGAAGTAATGAAATGTCCTTGCGATGAGATATTAGGGCAGTGGTAGATCGCTTATTCTCTATCGCGATCGCTGCTATGTCTGCAATATGGCGGATAAGGTGGAGATGGTCCCTACTTGGGGCTTCGACTGTTGTGTGATAGATGGCGAATGTGCCAAGAATTTCGCCGTCTGAGGCGAAGATGGGCTGCGACCAGCAGGACCTCAATTCGTATTGGTTGGCGAGGGGTACGAAATCGACCCATATTGGGCTATTTTGGATGTCATCCACCATAACTGGTTCTCGCCGGTGAGCGGCTGTTCCACAGGATCCGACAGAGGGGCCAATCTTTACTCCGTCTACAATGTCAGTGAATGATTTAGGGAGTTTGCCGCTAGCTCCGTGGTGGAGGTGTTGTTTGGTTTCGTCTAAAAGGAGAATGCTGCAAAGGCTTTTGGGGTGATTGTCTTCAAAAGAGGTTACGATAGAGTGTAGTGTTGATTCAATTGGGATACCTGCCGCTACTTTTTTCAGGACGTCGCGTCTCATGGATTCCGTGGAGGAGTCTGAGCTTGGGGAGACATTTGAATTCCTTTTCAGAATCTCATTCTCAGTGTTAAGGATCGATATGTGTCCTTGAAGCTCGATGATGTGTTGTAATGCTTCTTCGAGGTTTTGGGGAGAGGACGAGAGTGTTGAAGAGGAATCCATGTCTTATCTTATGGGCCGATTCATTGTGCTGCTACGTAAGGTGTTATGGATTGTAGGCACAAAAAACCGCTTATTGTTATATAAGCGGTTTTTTTGTTTTGCACGAGGCAAAAATGGTAGACGAAGAGGGATTCGAACCCACGACCCCCTCGGTGTAAACGAGGTGCTCTAACCAACTGAGCTATCCGTCCTTGTGAAAGGAGGGCAATAAGTTGGATCTAATTGCGCTTAGCAAGTTTTATTTTACAAAAATTGCATTCTTTGGAAAAAACGCGGTTTTGAGTGATATCTGTGTTTCTTTGTTGAGTAGGACGGAAAATATGCCCTTAGATGTCGCGTTCCCTCCTAGACAGGAGGGGGAGCATCGCATCGAATACAATTTAATCTAGTAAAGTAATGAGACATACCATCTCCGTCCTCGTTGAAAATAAGTTTGGGGTTCTAGCCCGTATCTCCGGATTGTTTAGTGGCCGAGGGTTCAATATTCACTCGTTGAATGTTGCACCAACGCATGACCCTGAAGTTTCACGCGTAACAGCGGTAGTACGTGGAGATGATGCGGTGCTTGACCAGATTACTAAGCAGTTGAATAAGTTGATTAACGTGATCGAAGTGCATGACTTTGATCGCGATGACGCCGTCGCTCGTGAGTTGATTTTGATCAAAATCGGAGCAACGTCTGAGAATCGTTCGGAAATCATTCAAATTTGTGAGCTCTTTCGTGCGAAGATCATTAATGTTCAACATGACAATATTGTTGCAGAGCTTACAGGAGACGAGGGCAAGATTGCTGCGTTCTTGAAGCTCGTTGAGGCATTCGAAATCATGGAATTGGCTCGTACGGGTAATTTGGCTCTCCGCCGCTAAGTGTAATTGTATTAATGGCCTGCTCTCAGAGAGTGAGCTGTTTTTTTGATCATTCTCATTTCATGTCTGCGAAAGAAATCGTAATCGCTACCCGCAAGAGCCCATTAGCACTTGCTCAAACAGAGTTGTCTCTAAGCTTATTGCAAGGAGCCATGCCGGGAAATTCATTTCGGGTTGAGAAGATGGTTACCACCGGTGACAAGCGCACGGAGTGGTCCCTTGAAAAAGAGGGTGGGAAAGGGTTGTTTACGAAAGAGCTCGAAGATGCCCTGCTTGAGAAGCGTGCGGATGTGGCAATTCATAGTGCGAAGGATCTTCCTTCGGACATGCCAGAGGGATTGTCGATTGCAGGGTTCCTTCCTCGAGAGTCGGCCGAAGATGTTTTAGTTCTTCGGGAAGGGGTTGAAACGCCTAAGGTGATCGCGACTGGAAGCCCTCGTCGTCGGACACAGTTACGTTTTTTATTCCCTGAGGCTGAGTTTATTGAGATTCGTGGCAATGTTGATACGCGACTCAATAAAATCAAAGACGGTATTGCGGATGCCACTGTTCTTGCTGCGGCTGGAATGAAGCGCCTTGGAATTGAGTCTTGGGAGGGTCTGACTTTTCGGGTTTTGACTTTAGACGAGAGTGTGCCGGCTGTGGGACAGGCGGCAGTTGCTTTGCAGTGCCGTACTGAGGATGTTGAGCTCTTTGGTCAGTTTTTGGATAAGAATACCATGGTGGCGGTTCGGCTTGAACGTCAATTTATGGAGAAGCTGGGTGGGGGCTGTCAGGTGGCTTTCGGCGTAAATTACACTGACGAGACATTACGAATCTATCATAAGGGCTGTGGTAAAAAAACCCGGACGGTTCCTTTTGATTACGCGATGAAGCACCCTGAGTTGATTGCCACAAACTTGATCGAGCAACTTGAGCTCAAAGATGCGTAAGGGAATTGTTTATTTGGTTGGTGCAGGACCCGGAAATCCGGGCCTATTGACCTTGCGAGCTAAGGAGTTGATCGAGCAGGCTGATGTATTGGTCTATGATTACTTGGTGCATCCGGCGTTTATGAATTTCGTCCGCGAGGATTGTGAGAAGATCTACGTTGGAAAGAAGGCAGGATTTCACGCTAAGTCTCAGGGTGAGATTCAGGCGATCTTGATTGATAAGGCAGGTGCGGGTAATCGAGTGGTTCGCTTGAAGGGTGGAGATCCGTATATTTTTGGTCGCGGTAGCGAAGAGGCTCGGGAATTGTATGAGCTCGGAATTGAGTTTGAAGTGGTTCCTGGCGTCACGGCGGCATCTGGGGCGGCGGCTTATAGTGGCACGCCTCTTACGGAGCGAAATACGAATGCGACTTTGGTGATCGTCACTGGGCATGAGCATCCTGATAAGGATATGCCGATGGTTGATTGGAAGGCCTTGCCTCAAGAGAACTCCACTTTGTGCGTCTATATGGGCGTAAGTCAGTTGGAGAAAATCGTTGGCGAATTGGTCGCCGGTGGTTTCTCTGCTGATATGCCTGTTGCCTGTATCGAATGGGCGACGATGGGGCATCAACGGGTTTGTCGAGGGGCACTTAATACGATCGTCACAGAAGCGGAGCGGTTCGGTTTGAAATCGCCCGCAATCATTATTATAGGGAATACAGCAGGTATGAGCGAAAATTTATCGTGGTTTGAGAAGAAGCCTTTGCAGGGGCGTCGTTTTGTAGTGACGCGTAGCCAGGGGCAAGCAAGTGAGTTGAGTAAGAAGCTCGAGCTTTTGGGTGCCGAGGTGATCGGTCTTCCTTTGATAGAGATTACGAAGAATTATGAGAAGGAGACATGCGAGGATGTGTTTGCGGAGATCGCGAGTTACGATTGGTTAGTCTTCTCTAGTCCTAATGGGGTGCGTTTTTTCTTTGAGGCCTTTTTTGAGACGTTTCAGGATATTCGATCGCTTGGCTTTATTCGTATTGCTGCGGTTGGAAAATCGACAGCGAAGGAAGTTAAGAAGTTTTTCGTTTCGGTTGATTTGATACCTGAAGAAGCCAATGCGAATAGTTTGGCTGATGCGATGGTCGCGACTGACAGTCTCGATAGTGCCAAGGTCTTAGTCGTTACGGGGAACTTGGGGCGTGATATTCTCTTTGAGAAGCTCGAGGCCGCTCGAGCGATTATCGATCGTTTTGAGGTTTACCGGACTGGGGCGACTGATTTGTCAGAGCACCCCTCTGCGAAGATGTTTCGCGATCAGGGAGCAGATGCTATCATCTTTACGAGTTCTTCGGGAGTGAAGTCGTTTGTCGATCAGGCGAAGGATTTGATATTGGATCCCGATGCCTTACGTCCTAAGACTGTGAGTATTGGTCCGATTACTTCGGATACGATGAAGAGTTTGGGTATGCCGATGGATATTCAAGCGAAGGAGGCGGATTTGGATAGCCTCGTTGATGCAATTACTAAACGATTTGGAAAATGAAGGTACCCTATATTGATCTCAGTCGCTTTCACCAGCAGTTGAAAGCACAGTTTTTAGAGGCGTTTTCGAATACGATCGACCATGGTGGTCTGTGCTTAGGCTCGGATGTGGTTGCGTTTGAGAACGGTTTTTCCGAGGTTTCTGGTGTGCCGAGAACGGTTGCGGTTGGAAGTGGTACAGAGGCTTTGCATCTTCCGTCATTGGCAATGGGAGTTGGGCCAGGGGATGAGGTGATCGTACCTGCCTTTACCTTTATCGCTTCGGCGTGGTTTGCACAGTATGTTGGGGCGAAGATCGTTTTTGCAGACGTAGATCCTGTTTCTTATACGCTAGATCCGGATTGTGTCGAAAAGCTGATTACTGAAAAGACGAAGGCAATTGTGGTGGTTCATCTATATGGTCAAGCGGCTGATATGGATCCTATAATGGCGATCGCTGAAAAGCATGGCCTTAAAGTGATGGAGGACGCTGCTCAAGCCCATCTCGCACGGTATAAAGGGACTCCAGTTGGTCTTCTTGGTGATGCGGGAAGTTTTAGTTTTTACCCTTCCAAGAACTTGGGGGCTTTGGGGGAGGGAGGGGCGATCGTGTCGAAGCATGACGATCTTCTGGATGAAGTATCTGTTCTCAGGGTGCACGGTTCTAAGGAGCGCTATTTGAACCATTCCGTTGGTTATAATAACCGTATGGAAGGCCTGCAGGCGGCGTCCCTTAATGTGAAGCTCCCTTTTATTGAAGAGAAAACGAAACGTCGTCAGGAGATCGGTCGCAAATATCTCGCGGGAATTCAATTGAGTGAAGGTACGTTACCCCAACCGGTGGAATGGGGGGAGTGTGTGTATCATGTGTTCACAATAATGCATCCGGAGCGCGATCGATTGCGTGAGCATCTTGCGGACCTCGGCGTGGGAACGGATGTTGTGTATCCGATACCCTTGCACCTTCAGCCTTGTTTTGAAGGTTTGGGTTATGAGAAGGGGGATTTTCCAGTGGCTGAAGCGTGTGCTGCCAATTGTGTCGGGTTGCCGGTATTCCCTGAATTGACCGACGAAGAGGTGGATTACGTGATTGAGAGTGTGAATTCTTTTCGGTAAGTAGGTTCCTATGAAAGAGGTCCGGTTCAAAGTATGTGGAATGACTCGGGTGGAGGATACTCGAGTTGCTGCCGCGGCTGGGGCTTCTTATCTCGGGTTTATCTTTTATCCGAAATCGCCTCGAGCGATGACGCTGGAGCGCTTTGTTGAGATACGGGATGAATTGCCTGATCTTCCCAAGGTGGCGGTGTTGGTGAATCCTGAACCGAGTTTCTTAGAGCGGTGTTTTGATGTGGGGTTGTCGATTGCACAGATTCATTTCGATCAGGACGTGGACTGTTCAATCGTTAAGCAATGGTCAGGAATCGCGACTCCAGAACGATTGTGGTTAGCCCCTAAGATAAAGCCGGGGGACTCGTTTGACGAATCATTGCTGGCTTATGCAGGTACTATTTTGTGGGATGCGTACAAAAAAAATGCGTTTGGGGGAACGGGCCATCTCAGTGATTGGGAACGTTTTTCGAAGTTGCGGGCATCTCATTTGGAGATTTCATGGATTTTGGCAGGCGGCTTGAATCCTGATAATTTGAGGGATGCCCTATTGGGGACTGGAGCTGAATTGCTCGATTTCAATAGTGGTGTTGAGATGTCACCGGGAGTCAAAAACCATGATAAGATTATGGCTATAGGGGAGGAACTGAGGTGTTTTTCAGGAAAATGAAGCAAATTTTGAATGGCTAGAAGCGTTCTGCGTCATAGATTCTAGGAATCGTCCGTAGGTTCGTTTGTAGATTACCCCGTATTGTTATGAATTTTTTCCGTTCTTGTTGTATTTTGTTTCTTTTTATCTCTTTTGGGCTTGTTGCTGAAGAGGAGAAAAATGTTGCGGCGGCTGAATTGAGCGTTGAGAAATCATCAAGTGGTTCGAGCACTTATGATGCCGAATCGATCCAAGAGTTGTACGAACAGTATAAGAAAGAAAATGAAGGGCGTGATGATACGCCTAAGTTGATCGGTGATATGGAGTCCTTTGTATTGGATAACTTCGAAGTGCATACTGACGAAGTGGGGCACGATAGTAAGGAGTTGTTTGAGCGTCTTGATCCGAAGCCGCGCAATCGGATCAATCGAATTGCTCGAGTGAATCCCGATGCTGCGGCTGAAATTCAGCATGCACTTCGTAGTGATGAGGTGTTTTTCTCAAAAGAGTCTCTACCTGGGGGGAGCAGTGACACTGGTCAGACAGCGGATTTTTCTGCTAAGCAAATTGTGGATGCATTTAGTAAAATAGGTTCATTGTTCGGCGGGAAAAAGAAGGAAACTCCCGACGACGTGCGTTAGATTGGCTTTGGTCTGGGGGTGAACCCGGACTTAAAGTGAAATCTCGTTTGTCCTGTTGTCCGGATTGCATCCGGATTTACAAAAAAATGCCCGCCTATCGTGAGTGGTAGGGAGGCATTGTTCGTTTCTTTGATTGGGCTGGTTGTTTCTGGATTAGAAGAGTTTTCCTTTTCCTCCACCGCCGCCGAGGCTGCCTAATCCACCGAGACCGCCGAGGTCTGGCATTCCGCCGCCTCCTGCTCCGCCTTGGGCTTTCATTTGCTTCATCATTTTCTTCATACCGCCTTTTCCTCCGCCTTTGAGTTTTTTCATCATTTTGCGCATTTGCATGTACTGTTTGATGAGTTGGTTGACTTCGGAGATGCGAACTCCGGAACCTCGTGCGATACGAGATCGTCGGCTAGCGTTGAGGAGGTTGGGCTTTGCACGCTCTTTTAGAGTCATGGAAAGGATGATGGCTTCGGAGCGTCCCATCTGCTTTTCGGCACGGTCGTCCATTTGGACATTACTCATGCCTGGCATCATGCTCATGATGGATTGCATAGAGCCGAGCTTTTTGACCTGCCTCATTTGGTTGAGCATGTCGTTGAAGTTGAAGTCGGCCTCCATCATCCGTTTGGCCATGGTTTCGGCCTCGTTTTGATCGATGCTATCCTGTGCTTTTTCCACGAGGGAGACGACGTCACCCATACCGAGAATACGGGATGCCATTCTCTCTGGGTAGAAGAGGTCGAACTCGTCGAGCTTTTCGCCGGTACCCGCAAATTTGATAGGTAGGCCGGTGATGGCCTTCATGGAAAGGGCGGCACCGCCTCGGGCGTCACCGTCCAGCTTGGTCATTATTATCCCTGTTAGGGTGACCGCTTCGTTGAAGGCTTTGGCTACGTTGACCGCTTCTTGACCGATTGCTCCATCGGCGACGAGTAGAATTTCGTCGGGCTGGATGCGGGCTTTAAGTTCTTTGATTTCCTCGATGAGGGCCTCGTCCATTTGGAGGCGTCCGGCGGTATCGAATATTATTAAGTCAGCTCCGGCCTCTGTTGCTTGAGCGAGACCTCTTTCGCCTATGAGGGGAACGTCTTTGGTGTCGCGATTGGCGTAGCAGGGAACGTCGACTTGTCCGGCGACTGCTTCTAGTTGGTCGATCGCGGCGGGGCGATAGACATCACAGGCGACGAGAAAGGGTTTGTAACCGTCTTTACTTAAACGTTTGGCGAGCTTGGCAGTGGTTGTTGTCTTACCACCGCCTTGAAGACCGACCATCATTATTTTGAGCGGTTTTTTCGAAGAGAGTTCGGAGGCACCTTCACCCAGGAGGTCGACGAGTTCGTCGTTGATGATCTTGATGATCTGTTGACCGGGGCTGACAGTCTTGAGGACGTCTTCGCCGACGCACTTCTCTTTTACTCTGTCTATAAATTGGCGGACGACCTTAAAATGAACGTCGGCTGAGAGGAGGGCAGCCCTGACTTCTTTGAGTGCGTCAGCCATATTTTCATCGGTCAGCTTGGCTGTGCCGCGGAAATTGCGCATTGCTTGGGTCAGTTTGTCGGTAAGGCTTTCGAACATAAGAGCGGGAGATTGAAGAGGTTAGAGGTGCGGGTAAAGCTTTGGCTTCCAAATATTGCTGAGAAATTATGAAAGATGCTCTCAAAGTCGGTAAAAATGAGGGGCAAATTTGCGACTGGCTATTCAGAAAGAAAGGCGCACTCTGTGCGCCTTTATGAATGAGGTATTCAAACTAATAGCTGAAGGCGAACGCCTGAATGAGAGTCAAATGTCCGAAATCCTTGGTCTTCCCCTTGCGGAGGTCGAGGCTCAGATGGCGGCGTTGACGGATCAAGGCATTTTGTTGGGGTGGATACCGATCATCAATCCTGAGGTGGAGGAGGCAGAGAGGGTCCGTGCCGTGATTGAGGTAAAAATTACGCCCGAGCGCGATGGTGGCTTTAACCGTTTGGCAAACCGGATTAGTCGTTTCGACGAAGTGGAATCCTGCTATTTGATGTCAGGTGGTTATGATTTGATGGTGATCGTACGCGGGAAATCGTTGCAAACGGTGGCAAAATTTGTGACGGAGCGTCTTTCCACGATCGAGGGCGTTTTATCTACTGCGACTCATTTTATGCTTCGTGCCTACAAGCAACAGGGTTACTTGATCGAACAACGCGAGCAGGATAATGGCCGGCTCGACGTGACGCCTTAGGGCTTCGCTTCTAGTATATAGAATAACTTTATGGGAGGGCGTGTCGCATTTGTTGCGACACTTGTCTTTCGTCTCCAATCTTAGCACCGAATATTTTATTATTTAACACGCCATGTCTCAAGATCCACAACGCTTTATCGCTCATCATGTAGTGGGGCTTCCTCGTTCGGGAATCCGCGACTTTTTCGAGCTTGTGGCCGGAATGAAGGACGTAATCTCGCTAGGTATTGGCGAGCCGGACTTCGCAACACCTTGGCATATTCGTGAGGCGGCAATCTACTCCATCGAAAAAGGGCGTACCTTCTACACGTCCAATTTGGGATTAATCGAGCTCCGTGAGGAAATTTCCAAATACGTCCATAAGAATTTTGGAGTCGAGTATTGCCCTAAGACTGAAGCGTTGGTGGCAGTTGGTGTATCGGAAGCGATGGATATCGCTTTGCGTGCTTTATTGAATCCGGGAGACAAGGTCATGTATCAAGATCCTTGTTTTGTGTCCTATCATCCGACTGTCATGCTTGCTCATGGCATTGGTGTACCGATCAAGACGTCCGCTGAGTCTGCTTTTACGATAAAGGCTGATGAAGTGAAGAAGGCATGGGAGCCTGGTTGTAAGGTATTGATGATTAATCTGCCTTGTAATCCGACTGGTGGTGTCGCGGTTCGTGAGGAGCTCGAAGAGATTGCTCGTTTCGCGATCGAAAAGGATATGGTCGTCATCAGTGATGAGATCTACGCCGAGCTTACTTATGAAGGGGAGCATGTGAGTATGGCTTCACTTCCTGGGATGAAAGAGCGTACTATTTTCTTGCACGGATTTTCCAAGGCGTGGGCGATGACGGGTTGGCGTTTAGGGTATGCTTGCGGGCCGGCTCACTTGATTGATGCGATGATGAAGGTGCATCAGTACTCGATGATGTGTGCGTCGATTATTGCTCAGGATGCGGGTATTGAAGCTTTACGTAACGGGCACGAGCCTGTTCAGAAAATGAAGATGGCTTACAAGCGTCGGCGGGATCTTGTCGTGCGCCGCTTTAACGAAATGGGACTGACGTGTCATAAGCCCAATGCTACGTTCTATGCATTTCCGAACATTACCGCGACTGGTATGACTTCGGTTGAATTTTCCAAGAAACTCCTCGAGGAGGAGAAGGTCGCCATGGTGCCGGGAACGGCATTTGGCAAATATGGCGAAGGATTCGTACGTTGTAGTTTTGCAACGAGTTACGATGATATTGTCGAAGCATGCAATCGCATCGAACGCTTCGTAGGGCGTCACATTAAAACGCTAGTTTAAAGAGTTATGTCTCATTTCGAAGTTGCCATAGTAGGTCGTCCCAATGTCGGTAAAAGCCGTTTGTTTAACTGTATTGTCGGTCAACGTGTATCCATTGTGCATGATATGCCGGGTGTTACGCGCGATATCGTGTCGAGGGATTTGCCGGAAGGTTATACCTTGATGGATACGGGGGGGATGGGCTTGTCTCCAGGAACGAGTAATACGCCGGAGAGAATTATTGAAGCGGTTGAAACTCAGATTCAGCTTTCGATTCTTGCGGCGGATCTTATTCTACTCGTCGTAGATGGACGTGAAGGCTTGTCTCCTCTAGATATAGAGATGGGGGATCTCTTGAGGCGTTCGAACAAGACCGTGCAGTTGATCGTCAACAAGGTCGATGCCGACGATACTAAGGTTGATCTTCCAGGGTTTTATAAGCTCGGTTTGGGTGAGCCTTTTCTTGTTTCAGCTGAGCATGATCGCGGAATTTCTGATCTCAAGACATACATTTTAGATAAGCGTCTTGAAATCGCGGGACCTCCTGAAGAAGTCGACCCAACGAAGAAGGTGATTCGAGTTGGGTTTATTGGTCGCCCGAATGTAGGGAAGTCATCTTTGAGCAATTGTCTCGTGAAGTCGGATCGCTTTATCGTGAGTGATGTGCCTGGTACAACGCGCGATTCTGTAGAGACTTCATTTACTTGGAAATCCAAGCGTGGTGAGGACTGGCATTTTGTTCTTACTGATACTGCGGGTATTCGTAAGAAGACGAAGCTCGACTCGTCGGTAGAGTATTTTTCTCGAGTGCGTTCGATCGAAGCGATTCGCCATTGTGATGTAATCTTCATGGTTTTGGACGCGAAAGATGGTCCAACACTTCAGGATAAGGCAATTGCGGGTGAAGCCGTAGCGGCTAACAAGCCCTTGGTTGTTGTAGTCAATAAGTGGGACTTGAGTATGGCGGCTTGGGAGAATGATGAGATCGATGGTTTTGAGACTGAGAAGGATTTCAGGGCTTCGTTTGAGAGGGGAATACGTCGCGATGTATTCTTCGTTCCTGGTGCACCGATACGTTTCGTTTCGGCTAAGGAGGGGATTGATATCGAAAAGATGTTATTGGATGCACGTCAGCTCGATAAGCGCTTGGATGGTAAATTATCTACGGGTCGTTTGAATAACGTTCTATATAAAGTAGCGCAGCGTATGCCGGCACCGAAAGTGTCTGGTCGTAGATTCCGTGTTTATTATGCGGTGCATACTTCGAATCGTCCGTATCGTGTTAAGATTTTCTGCAATAGTGTACAACGTCTTCATGACAGCTATAAGCGTTATATGCAGGCGAGTTTGATCGAGGAATTTGATATTACTGGGTGCCCGATTGTTTTCGATTTTGTGAACAAGAAGAATCCGTACGTGGATGGAGAGCAGGCGGTGACGGTTACTCGAATGACTGACGATCAGAAGCGTGAAGCAGGGAAGAAGAAACGTGAGTACCGTGTTGAGAAACGCGCCCAGATGAAGACTGAGCGCCAAGAGGAGCGTAAAAAGAAGAAAAAGAAATAGGCGAGATGACTTCCCGTATCGTTTTTATGGGGTCTGATCCCATCGCTCTTCCTAGTTTAGAGGCTTTGTATGCCGGATTGTGTGGTTCGATCGATATCGTTGCGATTTACACGCAGCCCGATCGTGCGCGAGGTCGTGGCAAAAAGGTCGTTCCTAACGAGATCAAGCAATGGGCTGAGTCTAAGGCAATCGCCGTTTTCCAGCCTGAGAAGATTGGAAAGGTGGATCGTCTCGAGATGGAAGCCCTTGATCTCGATGCTATCTTGGTGATGGCTTACGGTCAGATGCTGTCGCAAAAACTGATCGATACTCCGCGGTGTAGTATCTGGAATCTACATACGTCGCTTTTGCCTCAGTATCGTGGAGCATCGCCTATTCAATGTGCGGTCGCGAGCGGCGATGCGGAGACGGGGGTGAGCTTGATGCGTATCGTCCGAAAAATGGATGCGGGACCAGTCTTGGATCAGGAGCGTGTATCTATTGGTCGTTTAGATACAGCATTGGATGTAGAGCATCGGCTTTCGGAAGCGTGTGTTCCTTTGTTGAAGCGAAATTTTGCAAAGATTTTTGAGGGGACGACGAATCCTATCGAGCAGGAACCCGATCGCATCAGCTACGTGAGGAAGTTGGGGAAGGAAGATGGCGAACTCGATTTTTCAGTTTCGGCCTCTGTATTGGCGAGTCGAGTTAATGGTTTGTTCCCATGGCCAAGTACTCGCTTCTATTATAAGGGTGATGCGATTAAAGTCGGTTTGGCCGATTTCGAAGAGGGCAGTGGATCTGATATTCCTGGAACTGTGTTAGAAGCCTCGCCAACTGGGCTTCGTATCGCGTGTGAATCCGGGGTTGTCGTATTTAAGGCGATGCAGCGTGCGGGTGGTCGAATGTTGGGCGGAGATGCGTTCTTGCGTGGTTTTCCGATTGAGGAGGGGACGGTTTTAGAGTCGCGGAACTTATCTTCATTGGTCAGCTCTACGCATTTCGTGGGTTGATGCTTGTTTTTGCAGCCCGTTTTTAGCAGGTTTTCTATTATGAGTTGGATCAGAGCTGGTTTTGTTTTTTTTGGCGTCGCAATTGCTTCCGTCAGTGGGGTGTCTGCTCAGTCGAGCAATTTAGCCTACCAAGTGGCGAATATGAGCGAGGATGTTCGTTTGTTGAGTGAGAGCATTAGTACTCTGCGCTTGGAGATGGATGAGATGCGTCGCGAGAATGCTGACTTACGGGCTTTGGTTAAGAGCTATGAAGGGCAGTCCGATTCGGTATTGGCTCGTTCGGTGTCAGCGGCCCAGTTGGATCGTGTTGTCGAAGAGTTGAAGTCAAACGATGAAGCGACCAAGCAGCAGGTGCTCGCTATCGTGGATAAGTCGATGAAAGACTTAACGAAGAAAGTGGGTACGATCATTGGCAAAATGGGGAGTCCTGCGAATAAGTCGGTGCAAGTGCCGCAATGGAATACTAACTTTCCAGAATCCGGGACAAGTTATGTTGTTAAAAGTGGCGATACATTGTCGTCGATTGCGGTCGCTCATAAATCCAAAGTGGAATGGATACGTCATGCGAACAAGATCGTGGACGTTCGTATCTTGCAGCTCGATCAGCGGCTATTCATTCCAATCGAACAGTAATTTTATAATACCTCATCTAAATGGCTAATTCTAAATCACGACTTGGTAAGGGGCTTGCGGGCTTGATCTCCGGCAGCGGTAAAAAGGCGGCAAAGCCGGCGGTGAGCGCTGCTCCTAAAAAAGTGGTAGCTAAGAAGGTTACTGCTAAAAGGGTGGCCGCTCCGGCTCCAAAAAAGTCAGCACCAGCGACGGAAGCGGCGGTTAAACCAGGTTTTTTGGAAGTTCACGTTAGTCGAATCGAACCGAATCCGTATCAACCGCGTCGCGAGTTTGAGGAAAGTCAGATCTCTGATTTGGCGGAGAGTATTCGAAGTGAGGGGTTGATTCAACCGGTTGTGGTGCGTGAAGCTAACGGAGGCTATCAACTCATCGCGGGTGAACGCCGTTTGCGTGCGTTTAAGATGCTCAAATTGAGCAAGATCCCGGCACGTATTATCGATGCCGGTAATGCCTCTGCGGCCTCTATGGCCATGATTGAGAATCTGCAGCGCGAGAATCTCAATGCGATTGAGGAATCCTTGGGTTACGCAAGTTTGGTTCGCGATTTTGACCTTACTCAAGAGCAGGTGGCGGAACGCGTGGGGAAGGGGCGAGCGACTATTGCGAATTCGTTGCGTTTGCTGACTTTACCGGAGGAGATTCGTGGGTACATATCTACCGGATTACTTTCAACGGGCCATGCTAAGGTCTTGTTGGGACTCGAGGAGAAGCAACAGCAGACGATCGTGGCCCGTCGTATCATTGAAGATGGCTTGAGTGTTCGTGCTGCTGAGGCACTGGTGCAGACCCTGCGTCGCTCCGGGAAGAGCAAATCGAGTTCGGGTAAAGAATTGCCCGCTTCCGACCGTGCAGCGGTAGAGGATATCGAAAAGCGGATGACGTCATTTCTTAGTACTAGTGTTGCTTTGAAGCATTCTCCTAAGAAGGGGAAGATCGTAATCGAGTATAAAGGGAACGAGGATTTGCAGCGTATTCTTGAGAAATTGGGACTTGAGGAATAGGATTGAAGGGTGCCTAAATAGCTCCTTTTTTGGGCCCTGAAAAAGGCTTTCTTATCACTTGACAAGCAAGGGGCATTGATCGATTGTCCGCGATTCTTATGACCATTCTTTCCGGCCTGTTGATGATAGCCCTAGTCGCTATATCATTGTTTCTCGTTTTAATCGTCCTCATGCAGCGCGGTAGTGCTAATGGTGGATTAGGTTCTGCTATGGGCGGAGGTGCTGCTGAGTCAGCACTGGGTGCCGATTCGGGAGACGTGCTTTCTCGTATGACAACGAAGGTCGCAATCGTCTTTTTCGTTCTTGTATTGGGACTAAACCTATTAATCCTCTCTACTCATAGTAAGGAAGCAGCTGCAGAGCAGAATGCTTTGCCTGAGTTTGCTGTGCCGGAAGGTGAAGAGGCTCTTTCTGCCGAAGACCAGTTGACTGGACTTGTTACCGATGCGATCGCGGAAAAGCGTGCGGCGGAAGCTGAGGCATCTACCGAAACTGAAGCAGCTGTTGCTGACGTTACGGATGCAGTTGAGGCAGAAGTTGAAGACGCTTCGGTAATCGCTGAAGAAGCACTTCCTGTCGAAGGCAAGTAAATCGCTTTTTAGCGTAACAAATTTTATATGGCCGGGTCCTATCGCCACATGCGACTGATCCCGGCCATTTTTTGTGTCCTAATTCTAGGAATTTCTGCAATAGGTGACTTAGAGGCGAAGCGTCGTTTTGGTCCCTCTCCCTTGGATACTTTGGGGGAAGATCCTGATCAGGAGATTGGGCGGGCGGTTCTGAATGACTATCGGCAGATGGGGATTGGCAAGGATTATCAGTTTCGTTTTCAGTTAAAGATAATGCCACGCCGTGAGAAAACGGTTACCTTAACTGGGATGATGATTGGAACTGCTGGAGTATATGGTCCAGTCTCACGTATTGATCTATATGAAACTGAGGAATCAGATGGAGACCCACTTCGTATTCTGTTGAAGAATGGGCCGCAGCCTCAGGCATGGTGGCTGAAAGATAGTTTTGGTGGAATCACTAGTGCTGTTAGTAGTGACCAGTATTTTGACCCGATTGCGGGATCAGATGTGAGTATATTTGATTTGTTTACACCCTTTCAGTATTGGTCGGAGTTCTATTATGAAGGGCGTACGGAGTTTAGGGGACGACCCACTCATCTGTTTTGGATGTATCCGCCGGTGGGCGATATTAATCTAGGCGAAAAGGTTTCTGGGGTTCGGGTTTATGTAGACGATCAATTTCATGCGATGGTTCAGGCGGAGCTTTTCGATGTGGAAAAGGTGCATGTTAAGACGCTTTCGATTATCGATATCAAGAAAGTTGATGGTACGTGGATCCCGGGTGCCGTAGATTCTCGTAATGAAATTAGCCGGAATAAGACGCGCTTTAAAGTGGTGAGTGCATCGGTGGATGTAGAGCTTTCTCCACATTATTTTGAACCTGAAGCTCTGTCGGAAACAATCCTTGGTAAAGCATTCAATCGGTAGATCGGGCGAAACCCCTCCTCTGTTTATATTGTGTGGTTTGAGACTCTGTAGTGCATGTTAGGACGCTTTCGATATCGTCGTTGGTTAGGATGTTCAGAGCTGACTGGCATTGAGCATGTTTTCTCTGGATCTAGAATTGGGCTGGATACAAAGGTTAGTTGATCGAAGCATCGACTTTGGTAAGGAGTCTCTTTGGTTGCTTTCGCACTCATTTATCTGACTGGGGTCAGACTAATCTGATGTTTTGGTTTTATGAGACTACGTGCCTAGACTTCACTTGGTAAGTATTCTGAATTCTATTTCCTGTTTTGATATCAACAGTGGGATGTGTAATGGAGCGATGGACTTCATTGGATTATTGTGAGGAGCTTCGTTTGAATCGCCGTTCTTCTGGTTGGTCTCGTTTCGTTTGCGTTGGTGGGGCATGTCATCGGTGTCGAGAAATCTTGATTAAAAGAGTCTCAGTTGGGGTGTATTGGAGTTACCCTATCTTGGGCAATTGAGGTAAGTAGGACCTTTTTGTCATGGATACGTTTATAGAATAAACTGACTGATTCGTATGTCTCTGTGTGGCAGGTTGGTGTTTGTTAAGGAATTATTACCAATAAAGGTCTATTGTGCATTCATTAATCGTATTCAGTCGTTTGACTTTATTGATATCCAGGATTTATTAGATACACGTCTGGGTTGTAGACCCTATTTGTATTAGGAATCCCGAATTGTATTGGGATGTCTTACAAGTGTGATCCTTTCAATACGAATACCAATCCGCTTTTAATCGATTGGTTTTATCCAAAATGAACTCGTATTCCTCGTTTGGAGGGATGTGGAAATACCAGTACGCTGCGATTTGGTTACAGTTCATTGTTTTTGTTGGATTAAGGCGTTGGGTGAGGAATGAGTGTAGGGAATAGTAGGATTCGTTGTGACGGTAAGCCTATTTTGAAGACGAGGGCTGTGATTCTGTATTGAGGGTTTCATAGAATTTAATGAGATCGAGTGAGAGACTTTGGGTATCCGGTATTTTGATTTATAAAATGGTGTCGCAAATAATAATTAGATGAATACCCCAATTTTCTTAGCAAATTATTTGAATACATCTCCTTTGAGAGTGTTTTTTTGTAAAAAAACGTTGTAACCAAAAAATAATAACAAATTTGTAGTTGAACTGTTACTAATTGTCGTTATACGAATAGCTATTACGGTTGGATAGATTCTCTAGATAACCACCGAATATAACAACAATAGACAAAGTTATGGCTGCAAAAAAAACCGCAGAGAGTTCACCTCTCACATTCGACCTGAAGGCAGACCTCATCTCAGTTTTGGACTCATACCAGTCCAAGCTAGGTGGTGTTTCTAAGAGTGAAATCATCCGTCATGCGATTTCGGATTTCGACTACGCGTCATTTACGCCGACCGTTGAGCCACATCGTCAGATTTCAGTTCGTCTTCCACTAAAGCAAAAGAATGCTTTGGTAAAGTTGGCTAAGAAGAAAAAGGTAAGTATCGGCGAATTGCTTCGTGCAGCGTTGGAGAGCCTTCCTGCAAACCCAGCGTCTTCTGGTATCGAGCCAGCAGCTAAGAAAGCACCTGCAAAGAAGGCAGCGAAGAAGCCAGCAGCGAAGAAGGCAGCGGCTAAGAAGCCAGCAGCAGCGAAGAAGCCAGCAGCAGCGAAGAAGGCAGCGGCTAAGAAGCCAGCAGCAGCGAAGAAGCCAGCAGCAGCGAAGAAGGCAGCGGCTAAGAAGCCAGCAGCTAAGAAGCCAGCAGCTAAGAAGCCAGCAGCTAAGAAGC
>CAWVWU010000019.1:0-29015 GCA_963933925.1 uncultured Puniceicoccaceae bacterium | reverse complement strand
GGCAGTGGAGAGCCAGAGTTGAGCGATGACGATCTCGACTACCTCACACGATACATCGCCGTTTTAGGGGTCAGTGCTCGACGAAATCTTAGCAACAGCGATGCACTCCAAGGCGAACAACACTTCGAAACACTCGGTTGTGTAAAATGCCATATTCCAACCATAACGACCAGTCCCTACCACCCGTTCACCGAGCTTAGGACCCAAACGATTCATCCCTACACCGACCTACTATTGCATGATATGGGAGCAGGGCTTGCTGATAATATGGGAGAACTCTCCGCAAGTGGTGCCGAATGGCGTACCCCTCCTCTCTGGAATATAGGATTAACAGAAGGGGTGAGTGGTGGTGAAAGCTATCTACACGATGGTCGAGCGAGATCACTCGCAGAAGCCATTCTATGGCATGGTGGAGAAGCAAACTCAGCTAAAGAAGCCTTCCGAAATCTTTCCGAATCTGATCGTTCTTCAGTAATTTCGTTTCTGAAATCGCTTTAGCACCAATTCTTTTTTCCATTAAGCTTATTACCAAATAAGTATTCAGAGAGACCCTGATTAAATATCTACTCTTCGCACAACCTAAGTGCCACAACCAGACATTCAACCCCTTCCGGATCGCTCTCGTTCTTCGCCGAACTGAAGCGGAGTAACGATCGTACCGGTAGCGATCGTCTATTCCATCGTGACGTGGATATCCATACAAGTAATCAATCGCGACTTTCCCGGGACTCGAAATCCCGATGTGGGCATTCCGATTCGTCATCGTGATGCTAATGCTGGGACTTCCAGTTGCCCTCGCATTGGCTTGGGTATCACGGCCAACCCGAGAACGAAACAATACACCATCCGCCGCCCTTGATGGGAAAAAACCGCCTCGTCAATTCAAACGCAGTTGGCTCTCGCTTGGAATTTCCTCAAATACTCTCAGCCGCTTCGGTATCCCCGAGCGAGCCTTTCGTTTTGTACTGCTAGCTCTGATACTTGGCTTCCCAGTGGCTATCATCATCACCTGGACTTTCGACCTGATGGCCGACAAGAACAGCCCTAGAAGAACACCAAATCGAGGTCCTAAAAGGAGGAATGGCTCGTAGTTCGACAAAGCTCACCACCTTGAGTCAGTCGAAGGGCCGAGCCGTCCTCGTTAAATACACAATCAAATAACGATGGGCGGTGGCCTCGGAGGGCAGCCGTTATCCCAATACGAAACGGCGTACCTGACCCTTCGTCATTGCTCAGGGCTGGCCAGTCACGCCCTACCGCCACTTATTTATCTTCCGCGTACTTCGCGTAGGCTGGCACACGCTCGGAGAGATAATCGATCCACTTCCCTTCCTGCACAAAGTACTCGACCACCCTCGGATGCTCGACCAAGGGTCGATGGTACAGCTGACGAATCGCTATCCAATCAAAACCATTCCATTCCGGATCATTCTCTTTCGTTTGGAACGCGATATCGACCGCATTGTCAACGTCATCAATTGCCACTTGGCCCAAAACATTCGCCAAATACCTCCCTCTAAAATTGCCTACGAGTTCCACCCCTAAAGACTTGGTGTAATATTCCTGAGCGATATCGTCGTCCCCAATAATCTTATACGCGGAAGCAATGTGTGCCAAAAGCCTAGCACTCGTTTCAATCCTAGGTTCGAAGATTGGGTTGTCCATTTCTGTAACGATTTTCCTAGCGTATTCCTTAGCGCGTTCTGCATCGCCATTATTCCACAAAATACTCATAGCGTTGCTATGCAGAGTCAGGTAGATCGCACCTTCATTGAAATAAGACGATTCTAAGGTTTCAAAATCATCAGCCAAAGCGATCGCGTCATCTTCAGAATTGTTCATCGAGCACAGTGATAATGCACGGTAAAGATAATGCGGGGTTGTAATGAAATCGTCACGTCTCTCTGTTCGCATTGACTCGATTTCTCCTATTAACGACTCATCGCCCGATGCCGCAAACTGATCTTCTAAGCGTCGTATAATTCTCTCTGGCATTCCGTCAACTAACCTCATGGTCTCCCTACTGTGTGGCAAAATCTCCTTTAATCGATTTACTAGAAATTCCGTTTGCTCATCCTGTATATCATACCGTCGGTACAATTCCAGCATACCCATGACAAGCCGGGTGTTAAAGGGGTCCTTAGCCAGTACGTCGTCGAAACGTTTGACCGCAGCAAGGTGCTTCGCCTCATCCGCTTCAGATGTTTTGATATGCCACCAGACCAAATGATACTGAGCCTTCGCATTTTCCGGATTTTCCCGAATCAAGCGATCTAGAATCTTTTTGCGTTCCCCCAACACCGCCTCGGGCTGTGGCCACACATGGTCCACCACGCTTGCAAGCAAGGTCTCTGGATTTTCAGGGTCCAGAGTCATCGCCTTGGCCATGGCCCGCTTAGACTTATCCTGGTAGATTTTCTGCATATCCACTCGATTAATACCATCACCTAAAAACCAACCCCTATAATGTACGCGCATCGCCATGCGAGCTGATAGCATCTTCAAGGCTGCCCACGCTTCCACGAAACCCGGATCAATCTCCACTGCCCGCTCCAACATTTCGAAGCAGCGTAACATGTTCTCTTCGGTCTCTCCCTCCGACTTTTCCAAGCTCGCTGCCTTTATGTAGAGGTCATAGGCCTCAACGCTATGAGTCATCAACCCATCGAGCTGACCGATCGTTTCGGGTTGGATTTCCAGGTGCAAGGAATTGCTAATCTCTTTCGATAGCTCGCTTTGGGTCGCGAACACGTCCACGAGTTCGCGCTCGAAATTATTCGCCCACAAGTGGTGATCATTGCGAGCATCGATGAGCTGAATCGTTACCCGGACATGATTACCAATACGTCTCACTGAACCTTCTACAACGTAGTCCACTCCCAGTTCTTTGCCGATTTCGGCTAGCGTCTTATCGGACAAAGCGTAGCTAAGCATAGTGGTACGCGAGGATACCTTCAGTTTATCCAAACGCGTGAGGTTGGTTAAAATATCCTCATGCACGCCATCCGCAAAATATTGGTTATCGGGATCCGGGCTCATATTGATCAGCGGCAGCACCGCGACCGACGAGCCTGTCGGTTCCGCCGCAACCCTATCCGCCCGCAAAAAGAAGAATAAAGCCAGTGCTCCAAAAATCACGGTTGGAGCCGCAGCCGCGATAAGAATGGTAAACCAGCCGCGCTTGCGTTCATGCGTATCGGGGACGGGGGAACCGTCACTGTTCTCACGAGCATTTCGAGTCGTCTTAATCCCGTCCGGCGTCAGCTCGAACGCCCAGGCAATGATCAAGGAAATCGGAAAGCCCAAAAGCACGCACATAATCACAAGCCGCAAAGCCCACTCTGGGATTAGCAAACTAGGAAAAGTAGCCACCGCAACTTGAATCACAATCCAAGCCACCACCGCGTATACCGTGGCGACGCGGATCACTTTGCGTCGCTTCAGTTCATTCCAGAATTTGGTGACGAAAGACTGTGACGATTCTGGCTTGGGGTCTAATTCCGGGTTCATGATAAGAGGGAGGGCAAATCTCTGTTGAAATAGGGTTATGCTACCCCTCCTCTAGCTACAAGCTTTGATTAATCACATACAAAGCCAAAAAAGCCGTATCTCGATTCATGAGATACGGCTTTGAAAATTGAAATTATCTATCGAACTTACTGCTCGATGAACTGCTTCTGAGTTCCGAAACGAGCCCGTAGGCGCAGACCTTGTAGCCGGATGAAGCCAGAAGCATCGTCTGGATCGTAATCACTCTTAACACCTTCCATAGATGCCACATCTTCGTCGTATAGAGAATATGGAGACTTACGACCCACAGTGGTTACGTTGCCCTTGTAAAGCTTGAGGCGAACTGTTCCCGTCACCGACTTCTGACTATTGTCGATCAATGCCTGCAATGCTTCACGCTCGGGAGCGAACCAGAAACCGTTGTAAACGAGCTGAGCATACTTAGGAATGAGACCGTCACGTAAGTGCTCAAGATCGCGGTCCATCGTCAACGACTCGACCTGCTTGTGAGCCATCATGTAAATCTCTCCACCTGGAGTCTCATAGACACCACGGCTCTTCATGCCAACAAAACGATTTTCAACGATATCAACACGCCCAATACCGTGCTTTCCTGCCAACGCATTCAATTTCTTGAAAACTTGTGCTGGGTTCAGAGCTTCACCGTTAATCGCAACGCAGTCACCCTTTTCGAAATCGAGCTCTACGTATTCCGATTGGTCAGGAGCATCTTCAGGATCGACCGTGAGCTTATACATGTTCTTGTTTTCAGCAACGGTTGGGTCGAACCACGGATCTTCCAAAATACCTGCTTCGTATGAGATGTGCAGAAGATTGCGATCCATCGAGTAAGGCTTCGAAGCGGAAGCTTCGACGTCGATATTGTTTTCGCGGCAATAGTTGATCATCTCCGTACGACCTGGGAAGGCCTTACGGAAGACATCCATTCTCCATGGGGAAATCACTTGTAGATCCGGAGCAAGGGCGGCGTAGGCCAATTCGAAACGAACTTGGTCATTTCCTTTACCAGTCGCACCGTGAGCAAGAGCAGTCGCTCCGACTTTTCGAGCAAGATCGATGTGTGCCTTGCCGATCAAAGGACGGGCGATGGATGTACCGAGGAAGTACTGTCCCTCATAGATCGCATTCGCACGCATCATCGGGTAGATGTATTCCGCCGCGAACTCGTCGACGAGATCGAGCGTGTAGTGAGCCGATGCTCCCGTGGCCAAAGCCTTCTCTTCGAGTCCATCTAACTCTTCTTCCTGCCCAACATCGGCAGCAAAGGTGATGATCTCCGCGTTATAGTGATCCTTAAGCCAACGGACTAGAACTGACGTATCTAGGCCACCTGAGTATGCGAGTGCGATTTTCATGATAATTAAAGTCTATCTAGCGTAATAAAGATGATCGAAAGTCGATTTTAGAACCGAGCTAACCTTCACAAATGATTCCCTTCGATTGATATGAACAGATTAGAAAAATCCAATCCTGATTCGCAAATAATCGAGGAATTCCCGAAAAGAGTGTTCTAACCTAAGCTTTAACCCCCTGAGCAAGCACTGCCATGATCGCCTTCTGAGTGTGAAGTCGATTCTCAGCCTCATCGAAAATGATCGATGCAGGGCTATCCAGTACCTCTTGAGTCACTTCCTTGCCTACATAAGCGGGCAAGCAATGCATGAAATAGGCACCTGGTTTTGCCAGTGCCATAATTTCGCTGGTCACTGAGTACGGCTCCATCAAAGCAATCTTGTCCTTCGCTTCGTCCTCTTGACCCATGCTGACCCACGTATCGGTATAAAGAACATCAGCATCCTTAGCGGCTTCCTTCGCATCTGTGGTAAAAACATAGTTCTTGGGAAGGCCTTCCTTCTCTAGAAGCTCATCGATTTCCTTGCTCGGGCGGAACGACTCTGGACCTGCCAGTACAATTTCCATTCCAAAGTGAGCCCCACCAAGAATCCATGAATTCGCCATGTTGTTCGCCGTATCGCCGAAATAAACCAAACGCTTGCCCTTGAGAGCTCCCAAGAAATCGTTCCCTTCCACCCAACGCTCAGCAAGCGTGAACGCATCCGTATAGATTTGGCACGGGTGAAGAAAGTCAGTCAGTGCATTGATCACAGGGATCGATCCCTCTGTCGCTAGGCCCTCAATTTCAGAATGCTCATAAGTCCGAACGACCAACCCATGCACAAAACGCGAAAGTACCTTCGCCGTATCCGCAACCGATTCACTGCGTCCCAACTGGATATCATTCTTATTAAGAAAGATCGGATGTCCGCCCAATTCATTAATCCCTACATCAAAGGAAACGCGTGTCCGCGTACTCGACTTCGAAAAAATCATCGCCCACGACTGTCCCTGAAGTGACGGCGGCGTATGACGCCCACGTCCTTTCTTAAAACTATGTGCCAACGAAAATATTTCGCTCACTTGAGCTCGGGTAAAATCGGTTTCCTTTAGAAAATGTGCCATGTTAGATATGTGGTAAGCAGTTTAATGATTCGTTGGTTGGGGTTTATTTCCCGATCCGTTCCTTGATTCCTTCTGCAAAGAGCTGAAGAGCCTCGTCAATATGTTGTTTCGTCGCAGTCAATGGTGGCAAGAAACGCACGACCTGATTTCCAGCCGGAGGAACGATGAGTCCCTTAGACCGAAGCAAAGTCACCAGATCGCCTGGTTCTTCAGATAGCATGATACCAATCATATAACCACGACCTCTCACTTCTAGAAGGTAGTCAGGGTATTGAGCCTGTAGACTTTGCAACCGAGCGAGAAGATACTCCCCATTAGAAGTTACATTCTCCAAGAGACCTTCGGAATCGATCGTATCCAAAACAGCCAATGCCGCCGCTGAAATTAAAGGAGTTCCCCCAAAAGTAGTTCCATGAGAACTCGGTGTAAAGAGAGTCGCGTATTCGTCCTTGATCCAGAATGCACCAATCGGAACACCGCCGCCAAGCCCCTTCGCCATACCAATAGCATCCGGCTTGATTCCCGCTTCCTCGAATGCAAAAAACGTACCAGAACGACCAATACCGCACTGAACCTCATCAATAAGCAAGAGAACACCCTTCTTATCACAAAGCTTCCGAAGAGCCTTCAAAAACCCAGCTTCAGCAGGATAGATTCCTCCCTCGCCCTGAATCGTCTCAATAAAAACGGCAGCGGTATCGTCATCAATCGCAGCCTTGAAACTCTCAATATCATTCAACTTCGCAAAAGAGAAGCCCTCTACGAGTGGGCGGAAACCCCCTTGGATTTTTTCCTTCGGAGTCGCACTCATGCCTCCAAAAGTCCGACCATGAAACGCATTATCCGCACAAACAATTTTGTAGCACTTACCCTCTACACCAGACTTCGCCTGACCGTAAAGACGTGCTAACTTGATCAAACCTTCGTTTGCCTCCGCTCCGCTATTGCAGAAAAACACTTTGCCGTTTCCGCCTGCCTTCTCATTGAGCTTAGACGCGAGCAGGGCCTGCTTTTCATTGCGGTACAGATTACTCACATGAAACAATTCCGATGCCTGTGATTGGATCGCAGATACTAAGTTCGGATGACAATGCCCTAAACTCGTCACGGCAAGTCCAGAGCAGAAATCGAGATACTCGTTTCCTTCGTCGTCAAAAAGGCGCACACCACGACCTCGCACAAATGTAATTGGCGGCAATCCATAATTGCCGAGAACATTGTCCTTATAGAGCTGCTCGGTATTTACTGTGGTATTCATAATTTCCTTCTAACTAAAAATGATATGCACTCGAAGTGCCTAAATTTTAATGTACGATTTCGGTTCCAATGCCCTCGTCCGTAAAGATTTCGAGCAAGAGACTATGCGGTAATCTTCCATCAACAAAGTGAACACGTTGCACACCCGCATCGAGTGCCTTCATAGCACTATCGATCTTCGGAACCATGCCCGCACTAATGACGCCACTCTTCTTCAGCTTCTCAACTTGGCTCATCTTCAAAGATGGAATCAAACTCTCGAGATTCTTCGGGTCGCTTAACAAACCGGGCACATCACTCATATAGACCAAACGACGGGCCCTCAACGCACTCGCGACACACGCGGCCGCGACATCCGCATTCACATTATAAGACTGCCCATTCTCATCTTCAGCGACCGGCGAAATAATTGGTGTGTACCCATCCTTGATCGCTTTCTTGATGATTTTCGATTTCACCGCGGTTACATTACCGACAAAACCAAGGTCGACGGGATTTCCATCTCCATCGACTGTCAACTTTTCGCACTGCAACACGAGGTTCCCTGGGATACCAAGGGGCTTGTCGTTACTGGCTTGAAGCATATGGCAAACATCACTGTTCACCTTACCACTGAGCACATCTTTAACGACATCAACTGTATCCGCGTCCGTATAACGCAGGCCATTGACGAAACGAGACTCCAGTCCCTTTTTCTTCATCGCACGGCTTATCGCTTTACCACCGCCATGAACCACAACTGCTTGGATTCCGACAGCAGATAGAAATGCAATATCAGCCGCAACACGTGAGCGAACCTCAGGATCTGGATCATCCATAAAACTCCCACCGTACTTTACGACGAAAATGGAATCTCTAAATTTTTGAACGTAAGGAAGCGCTTCAATCAGAATCGCCGCTTTCGTTATAATGGTTTTCATATCCATAATAATACTACTCGCTTTTGTTAAAATCTACATACCCTTCCGTCAGATCCGAAGCACGTAAGCGGTAAGTCGCCTCACCTTGATTCAAGTTTATCAAAATACTAAACCGTGCCTTTGACACGACAGCCTTCCACTGAGGTTTGTTATCCGGTAAGGGTGTACTCTTGATGAGAGCAGGAATATCTTCGTAACTGATATCAATCGTATCAGGATCAATCGTTGCTTTCGCATACCCCAAGGCATCAATCAAACGACCCCAGTTCGGATCGTTCCCATACCACGATGTCTTAACTAATAGAGAGTTGCCAATCGCCCGAGCGACATTCTCAGCATCCTCTTCACTCGCTGCCCCACTGACCAGCAGTTCCACAACTTTGGTAATCCGCTCACCATCGGCTACAATCTTGTCCGCCAAGGAATCGCAAATTTTCCAGACCGCCTTGGAGTAGAGCTCCATCGAATTCTCATCGAGGACAACACCGGACTCCCCATTGGCTAAAAGAAGAACCGTATCATTGGTACTCATGTCACCATCTACCGTAATCGCATTGAAGGTACTCTTAACCGCTAGAGTTACAACTTCCTGAAGTTGAGCTGACGTCGCTTCGATATCACTCGTGATAAACGCGAGCATGGTTGCCATGTTCGGTTGAATCATTCCAGCCCCCTTAGCAGATCCGCCAACGGTTACCAGTTTTCCATCTACCTCAAACGTCGCGGTACATACTTTTTCACGCGTATCTGAAGTTAAAATACTATTTCCAAAATCTAGATTATCCCGCTTTTCAGATAATGCTGAAGCTCCCGCCTGTTTGATCGCCTTAAGCAAAGGTTCCATCGGAAGAGGCTCACCGATCCGTCCCGTCGAACATACGAAGAACGAATTTTCATCCTTCCCACAAACAGACGCACCTGCGTGTGCCATCGCTGTGGCATCCTGCTTACCTTGCTCACCTGTACACGCATTCGCGTTTCCACTGTTCGCAATAATACCGTGAACGGGTGCTCCTTGAGTAAGGACGTTCTGACATTGCAACACAGGGGCTGCTTTAATCGCATTAATTGTGAAAACACCGGCGGCAGTACAAGGCTTCGGAGAATAAACAACGCCTGTATCCAAGCGATCATCGCCTTTCTTCCGTACATCAGCCGAAGCTGCTGCTGCAAAAAAACCTTTCGGGGAAGCGACTCCGCCTACCTTATCCTGAAATTCGATTTCCTTAGTCATGGATCAATCCCGTGGTTTCATCGAATCCGAGAAGCAGATTCATATTCTGAACCGCCTGCCCGCTCGCACCCTTCATCAAGTTATCTTCTGCAGACGTTATAATGAAATTACCGGTTCTCGGATCTTTCACAGCTGAAATATCGACCCGATTCGTGCCAATGGTGTAGGCCGTATCGGGCGTTTCTCCTGTCGGAAGAATACAGACGAAGGGTTTTGCCGCGTACACATTCTCCCAAGACCGATAAAGGTCTTCAATCGTGCTTTCTCCTGCAGGTACAGTAATCGTAGTCGCGATCCCCCGACTCATTGGAGCGAGGTGAGGATTGAACTGAAGAACAACAGACTCGCCTGCGGCCTTACTCAGTTGTTCTTCGATTTCAGATAAATGTCTGTGCTTCGGGAGTCCATAAGCCTTCATGCTTTCATTGCGTTCACAATAAAGGAACGCCTCAGCCGCTTTCTTGCCTGCACCACTCACACCACTATACGAATTCGCTACGATGTGGGCGGTCCCAATGACCTTATCCTTCAAGAGAGGAAACAAGGGAGTGATGATACTCGTTGGATAACACCCTGGGCAAGCGATCAACAATTTCTCCTGCCAATTGGAATCCGCGATCTCCGAAAGTGCATAGACCGCTTGCTTCAGCAATTCCGGGTCCGGATGAGGCTGACCATAAAACTCCTCGTAAACGGCTGGATCCGAAATTCGGAAATCCGCACTCAAATCAATCACCCGTTTTCCCGCCGCAACCAAAGGTTGAGCATAAGTCGCAGCGGCTCCATGTGGCAGTGCCAAGAAAAAGAGGTCCAGATCTTCCCGTGCAGCAAGCTGCTCCGGATTCGAATCTTCAAACGTCAAATGATCTACCACTTTGCGTAGGCTAGGTATCACCGAACTTACCGTTTGTCCGGCCTTCGACCGAGACGTCACTGTTTTGAGAGTTACCTTTGGGTGAGCCGCGAGGAGTTTTACAAGTACCTCGCCGGAATAACCCGATGCGCCTACGATTGCGACATTCATGACTATACTGGATATTTGATTAAAAAGAGTAGAACAGGCCGAAGCCTCAAAAGAATAAAAAGTGGCGGCGTTCCCTTAGAAACGCGAGTGATGAAAACAAAAAACCCCCTATGGCGATATACCAGAGAGGGCTTTGTGGAAATTCTTTGGAATGACGCTGAATATTAGCGCTTCGAGAATTGGAATTTCTTACGTGCTCCTGGTTGCCCAGCTTTCTTACGTTCCTTCATGCGAGGGTCACGCATGAGGTGACCTGCTTGCTTAAGAGGGATACGAAGTTCTGGATCGAACTTGAGAAGCGCACGAGCGATACCCAATGCCAAAGCACCCGCTTGACCGCTGTTGCCTCCGCCATCTACCAATGCCTTCAAGTCAAACTTACCTTTAACATCAGCTGTGATGAAAGGCTTGAGAGCAGCATTCGAGAAATTCTCGTGAGAGAAAAAGTTGTCTTCGTCGCGACCGTTAATATTGATAACGCCTGTGCCTTCTTGAAGGCGAACGCGAGCTACGGCTGTCTTGCGACGACCTGTACCGATGAATGTGTTTGTATCTTCTGACATTACGAAACGTCCTACTTTATTAAAGTTCGATCTTCTGTGGCTCTTGAGCCATGTGTGTGTGCTCTTCGCCAGCGAATACCTTTAGTTTGGTAAGCATCTTTGCGGCGAGCCTGTTCTTAGGAAGCATTCCCTTGACTGCGTGCTTTACAACGAAGTCTGGCTGACGCTCTTGCATCTGCTGAACGCTGAGACGCTTTTCGCCACCAACGTAACCGCTGTAGAACATGTACTGCTTCTGTTCTTCTTTTTTACCAGTAAGAGCGATCTTATCGGCATTGATTACAACGACGAAATCGCCGGTGTCTACATGTGGTGTGTAGGAAGGCTTATTACGTCCACGAAGGACATTGGCTATCTTTACCGACAAACGTCCAAGGACCTGATCCTTGGCGTCGATCAGATACCATTTGCGTTCTACTGTTTCGTTCTTTGCGAGAAAAGTCTTCATCGGATTTCGAGAAAAAGAGCAAAACACCTAGCCTCGAAGGGAGGCATGTCAATGATTTTGCGAAATTATTTTAGCTTTTTGTTAGATTAAATAATAACGCCCTACGGGGAAAACCCGCAGGGCGTGAAATTCAAAAACGTTCTAAGTGACTCGTTTAGAAGCCGTAAGTCGCTGATAGGCTGAAGAAGCTATGGCTGTCTGTTTGGGCCCAAAACGTTTTGCCACCCTTACTGTCAACCGCTTCATGTTTTGCGTCACTATCATGATCTGCGTAATGCAAACCAGCTGAAACGGTAAGGGATTCGCTCACTTCGAAAGGAATCACGATATCAGCTCCATAGTAGGAATAATCATCTTCAATAAGCACGAGACCATCGTCCGAATACTCTTCACCACTAAACACAGTTCCAAAATAGACTCCAAAATCGACGTTAATCGCGTCGGTCAAAGCATAGCTGTGAGAGCCTGAGAACTCTAGAGTCGTTGTTTCCAGATCGAAATCATAATAGACATATGCCGAGCCAGTAAGACCGTTTAGCTCTTTGCTCGCTCCCAAATAGAGTTCAAGCGACTCATCTGAGTCTTCGTAGGTATACAAGGTTACCCCACCGTCAACAACCACACTTTCGTTTAAGGCGTAGGACTGACCAATATAGAAATCGTATTCGTCCTCGTAACTATTGGGCCAACCCTTGTTCGTCTGCGAAAGAGCACCCCAAACACCAATATATAGATCGTCTATAGCAACTTCAATCGAAGGGTGGATTGTGTCCTCTCCAAACTGAATACCACGGAAAACGTAATCGGAACTGTACGACAAATCAATCGTTGTTGATTCGTCTGCCATGGAAATACCAGCAGTAAAAAGACCACAAGAAGCAGCGGCGATGAGATATAGTTTGTTTTTCATTAATAGCTTGGGTTTAAGACTAAGTTTGAGGTTTTTATGATACTCAGGACTTCTGATAAGTTCCCAAGATGATCAATTTTTATAGGTAAAGTCCAAGTAATTATTCCTGTAATCCCCTTATAAACGCCACTTATTCAAGCATCGTTTTCCCATTTTAATCGATTTTTACACATCCACCATAGCTAAAGAAAATTAGTACCATTCATCCTCTGACCATGGCATTTACCAAACTATCCATCTTCTACGCATTCTCAGCTGTCGCCTTAGGAGCTCTCGGGGCCCACTACCTGGAGGAACAACTCATCCTGAACGACACGGTATCGGCATGGGAAAAAGCCGTACTGTATCAACTCGTGCACGCATTGGCTCTATTCTCACTCGGAACATCCTCAGCCAAATTCTCGCCATCTGTAATAACAAAAACAAGTTGGTGTTGGAGCTTGGGCATTCTTTTCTTTTCAGGTTCACTCTATGGCCTAGCACTCACAAAATGGAAAGTGCTTGGACCCATCACCCCGATCGGGGGACTTCTCATGTTAGCCGGTTGGATTATTCTCTTCTTCGCCAAATATCCAACAAACGACAAAAAATGACGATCGAAGCGAATACCATAGCCTTTCCACTCACGCTGCCTGAATCACTTAAGAAGGCGATTTCAGTCCTTAAGACTGAAGGGGCCACGTGCCGCATAGTCGGAGGGAGTATTCGCGATGCCCTTTTAGGTCTTGAGCCGAAAGATTTTGATGTCGAAGTCTACGGGATCGATCTGGATACCGTTGCCAATTCGTTACAATGCATCGGAAAGACCGACCTTGTCGGAAGATCCTTTAGTGTGGTGAAGTTGTGGATCAATGGAGCGGAATACGATTTTGCGATTCCTCGGAGAGAGTCCAAAACAGGGCACGGTCATCGAGAATTCGAAATCGTCGCGGACCCTAGCATGACTGAATTCGAGGCAATTCAGAGGAGGGATTTCACGATCAATGCTCTTTTGTATGACCCTGAAAAAGAGCTCGTAATCGACTACTGTCACGGCCTTGAAGATATCGAATCAAAGACACTGAAACATGTAAGTGCCGCGTTTAGTGAAGACCCTCTTCGCGTTCTTCGTGCTGTGCAATTTGCCGGTCGTTTCGGTTTTTCCTTAGACGATGAAACAGCCTCTCTCTGTCGTAGCATAAAGCAGGAATATTGGAGTCTTTCAATCGAGCGAATTTGGGAAGAATGGAAAAAATGGAGTAACCGATCTCAGTATCCATTCCACGGCTTAGAAGCTTTGAGAAAGTCCGGCTGGCTTTCGTTTTATGGCGAACTCAATGCCCTTGTCGATTTACCACAAGACTCGGAATGGCATCCTGAAGGAAGTGTTTGGATACATACCGGAAAGTGCCTCGAAGCCCTTTTTAATCAAACCGATTGGAAAACGCTCGATTCTGAGACACGCACGACGTTGATGTTTGCCACTCTATGCCACGACCTAGGTAAGGCACGCTGTACTCGGTTTGCAATGAAAGGCGATCGACTCCGATGGATAAGCCCCGCACATGATCAAGCAAGCGGGTGGCTCGCACGACAATTCCTAGAGCGAATCGGTGCTCCTTCTACGATTATTCAGAAAGTCGTAAACCTTGTAAAGAATCACCATTTTCTCAATACAGGATCTATCAACATTCCTAGTGACTCCAGTATTCGAAGACTCGCACGGCGAATGGAGCCAAGCTCTATTAGAGAGCTAAGCTATGTTATGATTTCGGATCATCTGGGACGCCCCCCTAATATAAGTGAAGAGCAGGCGGTGCGAATCGATGCCCTCAAAACCAGAGTTGAAACGCTTTCCATAAAGGATACCGCAGTCCCCCCACTTCTTCTGGGCCGCGATCTGGTTGATCTGGGACTAAAACCGGGTCTTCAATTCAAAGCGTATCTATCAGCAGCCTACGAAGCCCAACTCGATGGGACCTTTCATAGTAAGGAAGGAGCGATCGCGTGGTTTCAAATGAATCGAAAATCGATCTAAAAAAGGCGTGAAGTCCTAAAACTTCACGCCACAAAATTAGAAATTATATTTGTCTACGAACTAACCGAGCTTACTCGCGATCATATCTTCCAACTTGCAGATATCTACCGCGAAGGCACGGATCCCTTGAGAGGTTTTTTCCGTAGCCATCGCATCTTCATTCATCATCCAACGGAATGTCTTTTCATTCATTTCGATACGCTCGATGTTCTTCGCTTTAGAACCTTCTACGTTGAGTTTACACTCAAGAGGTTCTGTCGAAGACTGAAGTTCGGATAGAAGAGCGGGAGCAATCGTCAACAAGTCACAGCCAGCAAGTTCTGTGATTTCGCCAAGGTTACGGAAACTCGCACCCATAACTTCGGTGGTGTAGTCAAATTTCTTGTAGTAGTCGTAAATAGCCTTAACTGACAAAACACCTGGATCTTCAGCTGCTTCGTAAGTCTTACCTGTGCTCGCCTTAAACCAATCCATGATGCGTCCCACGAATGGGGAAATCAAGGTGATGCCTGATTCAGCACAGTGAATCGCTTGAGCGATTGAGAAAAGAAGCGTTAGGTTACAGTGAATGCCTTCTTTTTCGAGTTCCTTAGCCGCATTAATTCCCTCCCATGTGGAAGCGATTTTGATGAGGACGCGGTTGCGATCGATTCCATTAGCTTCGTAAAGACCAATGATGTCGTGTGCCTTCTTTATAGTAGCTTCCGTGTCGAATGAGAGACGAGCGTCTACTTCAGTAGAAACGCGACCAGGAACGATCTTGAGGATTTCTACTCCGAAAAGAACGAGAAGTTCGTCCATAACGGCATCAATTGCCGCTGCACCAGACAGTCCTTTAGCTTTACCAGTCGCTACTGCTTGATCAACAAGAGCAGCATACTCTGGGTTTTGTGCCGCTTTTAGGATTAGCGATGGGTTTGTCGTCGCATCTTGCGGTGCGTATTCCTTGATCGATTGGAAATCACCTGTGTCGGCTACAACAGTGGTGAATTTTTTAAGCTGATCCAATCGGTTTTCTTTAGATACTTGTGTCATAATTGAGGGAATCTTGGTTAAATTGGCAGAACTAAGTGGATTAGTGCGGTTATTCAATGCAATTTGTAATGACAAGGATCGGTTCCTGTGGAATCTGTTGACCGCGTCTAACTTAGAAACAAATCAATAGCTCCCAAAAAGAAGCGATGTTAAAGGAAAGTTATTTCAAAACCAGTCAAGTGCTACTGGATCGTGTTTATAAACAGAACGAAGCGACCATCGAAAAATTGGGTCCTCTTATGGCGGCTTCTGTGGCGGCAGGAGGAGTGATTCATACGTTTGGCAGCGGCCATTCCGAAATCATCGCCAGAGAAATGGTTGGCCGTGCCGGTGGGTTGGTTTGCGTTAGTGCGATGTTAGACACAACAGCAGGATTTATTGAGAACCTCGAAGGGTACGGAGCAAAATTGGCCGAGAAATACGACCGCAATTATGGCCTGAAATCTGGTGAATTTATAATCGTTATTTCGAATTCAGGAAAAAATTGCTCCCCTATCGAAATCGCGGAATATGCTAAAAGCAAAGGGCTTACCGTGATTGCTCTCACATCCATGAGCATGACACGAGAAGTTGAAACCACCTCGGCATCCGGAAAAAAACTCTTCGAAGTCGCCGACTATACTCTAGATAATTGTGGAGTCATGGGAGACGCTATTGTGCAGCTTCCAGGAACCAAAAAATTCGCTGGACCCACATCCACTCTAGCAGGGGCAACTCTTATCAATTGCCTGCAAATGGAGATTCTTGAGAATCTCGGAACACTAAACTTTGAAGCTCCCCTACTCCGAAGCCTAAATACAGAAGGAGCAGCAGAATTTAATATCGAACTCGCTAGAAGCTATAAAGGCCGTCTTAGCAAACCCCTTTAAGAGAACTTAAACATTTAAACAGCAAAACATTGTGGACGAATCCCAAGAACACATTCCAAAAATAGACGGTTCCCAAGCGAGTCGGATCTATCTGCTCCCAAACCTCTTTACTGCTGGAAATCTCTTTTTCGGATTTCTCTCAATCCAAAGCTGCATTTTCGCTCGTTTTGAAGTGATCACCGACGGGACCTCAGCAAATCAACTCTACACCAATGCGGTTCTCTATATACTAGCTGGTATGCTTTGCGACTCTCTGGACGGACGAGTAGCCCGCATGGGAGGACGAGAATCTCTCTTTGGAAAAGAGTTCGACTCAATCGCAGACGTCGTCGCATTTGGAGTAGCACCGGCTCTCATGGTACTCTTTCTGATTCTTCAGCCCGAAGAATCGGAGTTTTTTAAGAAGATCGGTTTCCTACTCAGTTTCGTCTACTTGCTCTGTGCGGGGGTAAGACTAGCTCGGTTTAATGTAATTACTCACCCCGCTGTCTATCCGGCAAATATTGATCGCAGCAACAAGGACTTCATCGGACTTCCCGTTCCCGCTGCAGCCGGGATCATTTCAACGCTAGTTCTCTTATTGACGCGTCAGGACCTGCAACGTTTCGCTTACCTCCTTCCCTTCCTCATGCTACTCATCTCCTACTTAATGATCAGCTCGATCCGCTATCCCAGTTTCAAGGAAGTTAACTGGAGTACCAAAATCCGCTTTCGCACCTTCGTTGCCCTCTTTGCACTCGGCGGGAGCATCTATCTATTTAAACCGCTTGCTCCCTACTTTCTCGTTTTCATCTTCCTCAGCTATCTCTTTTACGGAGTCGGTCGACATCTCATGATGATGAGACGCATCAGAAAGGCCGAAAAAGCCAATATTTCAAACGCTAATAACTCGTGAAAAACTCCCCAATAACATGGCATAACTCAAAAGTTTTCCACTTATTGGTTTTTCTTCGCATGATACGAGGTAAGTCATTCTCAAAAAAAATCGGCTATTATGCTTTAACTATCAGCATCTTAAGCTAGTTATTCTAGAAATTCACACCCTATAATAATACTGATCATTTAAATACTTATTTAATACTTAATCATAAGAATTGTCAGTAACTGCTAAATCCTCCTTACTCCGACCCCAATGAAGTTCAAAATCAACCGCGATCATTTCAGCAACGGCTTGCAGCAGGTCCTCAACGTCGTTGGTTCCAAGGCTACGATGCCAATCCTCAGCAACGTATTGATCGTTGCCGATGGAGAAACGATCTCCCTCACCACGACCAATCTTGACCTCGGCATCTGTGCCACGATCAAGGCCAACGTTGAGGAGGCAGGTGCTATCACTCTCCCAGTCAAACGGTTGGCGACAATCGTGAAGGAATTGCCCAACACCGATGTAAAGTTCGACGCTGGAAGTAACAACCAGGTTAAGTTGACCTCGGGTGGATCGAATTTCCGAATCATGGGAATCGGCAAAGACGAGTTCCCAGCTCTTCCTGAGTTCAGCGATGATCGTTCTTTCACGATCGAGCAGGGAACGTTGGCAGGTATGCTCAAAAGTGTTTCCTACGCTCAATCAAGCGACGAAACACGTTACATGCTGAACGGGGTGTACTTTAACTTCGTGGAAGCCAGTGAAGGCGAGGAGAGCGGTAAACTTAGTTTGGTTGCCACTGATGGCCGTCGTTTGGCTAAGATCGACCAAGATATGGAAGTTGGAGACGGAATGTCTGGTAGCTTAATTTTGCCAGCCAAGACAGTATCTGAGCTCTCACGTTTACTCGATAAGGGGGAAACCTTGAAGATCGCATTCAATGATCGTCGCGTTGCTTTCCAGATCCACACCAAGGATGAGAATGATGGTTTTGTAGGAGATATCCATTTGGTATCGAAGGTTGTAGAAGGAAATTATCCTAATTATCAGCAGGTCATTCCGAAGGAAACGCATCAAAGAATCAAAGTTGAGCGCGAGCTTTTCCTACAATCGATTCACCGTGCGGCTTTGGTTACTACTGATAAATCAAATTCCGTTAAGATTCAGATTAGTAACAACTTGATGGAGCTTTCAGCTTCTAGCCCTGACTTCGGTGAATCTCACGAATCTTTGGCAATCGATTATAGCGGTCCGGATTTGCAGGTCGCCTTTAATCCAACCTTCGTAATGGATCCACTTAAGTCTCTTACCAAGGATGAAGTCTTCTTCGAATTGAAGGACGAAGTAAGCCCTGGAGTATTTAAGACGCTAGAGAGCTTCTTGTGTGTTATCATGCCAGTGCGCATGACGTAATTATCTGCGGATTAATTTTTATTTATGGCCGTACTTTCGAAAAGAAGGTACGGCTTTTTTGTGACTGCTCTTCTGAAAATGACTGACAAGAAGAGGATTTAATGAACAGAAATAGTCCGATCACTTATTATGGATTTAACCGTACCACTCCCTTTTCAAATCGCTATCTATGCATTTATCGCTCTTTCGATTCTTACTAGCGTGCTAAAAATTAGGGTAACCACACCTTACGTTAGCATTCTTAATCGTTGGTTTCGTTGGTTTGGGATTTCTTTCGGAGGAGCTTTTCTTGTTTTTGAAGCTGGTTGGTTCTATCGGCCTTATTGGTCTTTAGCTGTAGTTGGTTTCTTGTTATGGTTCCTAATTGAGACGGTATATAATTGGCTAGCAGTGAGTGCACTGAGTCAAAGCAGCTTCGCTTTATTTCCGAGTTTTGTTGAAAATACAAGTGGAGAGGAATGGCCAGCCAGTAAGCGAAGTTTAAAACTCCGAGATTGGCTTCGTCAGAATAAATTCAAGAAAATACAGGCCCTAACGTCTGACTTGGGTAATGGCCTTTTGTTGCGTTCTTCCGTGTATGAAGATGTGAATAGAAAGATACGTATCCAAATATTATTTATCCCTCAAAGTGGTGGTGCTATGGGTTATAGTTTTTCGTTTACTTCTGAAACTGAAGATGGGGTTAAATTTGTAACGGATAATCTTTATGTACCTTATGGTGGGTTTTACCCAGAAAATTGGAACATCTCCCGTAATCCATGGGTCTCGGATATTCATAAATTATTTTGTAAACACAAAGACCGTATCCAAAATAAAGATATTATTTTATGGGAAGAGTCACCTTTGCTTGATTTAAACGAGCAGCAGAAATTGCTCGAACGTATCAATGTGAAGGAAGGTTTTTTGCTACCATACCACCTCCAAGAGGAACAAGGGCGAATCAGTTATGATGGAAGATATCGGGTGTGGAAAGAAATCTGGTTTATTAACTATCTAGGAATATTTCCGAAACATTGATGAATCCTTGTTCTTAACTTAAGAATGTTGATTGGATTTCAAAATCGATTTCAGATTCATCGAAATAGACTTTAAGTACATCTAAAAGTCCCTCTAAGTCCTCTTTTAGCTTTTTTGATTTTGGATACTCTCTAGCAGTGTCCCGGATGATGATGTTAAACTGATTCGAATCTTTGGTGTATAAATTTATAAAATACGTACGACCTTTTTCGGATTTCCGAAATTGAATGTAATCAAGGTTGTATTCGTTTTCTGAATGTTGATTATAATTTGTTTCACTTAGGCCGATCGATTTAACGAATAGAAGGAGCTGTTCTTTCGAATTATTTCTGACTTCCTCTGAGTATTGCGAGACCTGAACTGTAATTGCCCCCTGAAACCCAAATTGAGTAATGCTTCTGCAGGATGATAGTAAGCATGTTATCCCGATTATTAGAATTACTCGATTTAGTAGATTCACTTTAGTTGTGAGGTCTTGTGGTTTCGTTTGAGGATAGCAAAAGGGATGGATCCAAGAAGTCCGATGGTTCCACCAATGATTCCATTAGGGGTAGAATCTTTTATATCTTTTCCTTTAAACCGAAGAACCCAATCAATATCGACAAGATTATTATCGTGAATATAGCCTGCCCTACCCCCTTGGTTGATTGGCTTTGGTCCATGGACCCCAAATTGACTGTTTCCCCATCTCCATCCATTCCACCAACCATATTCAGGGATGATGAGATCTATGAACATAATTCCTAGCATCTTACCTGATCCAATCGGCTTACCTTGGAGTAGTTGGTTTCCCGCGTCCTTGAGCCACGAGAAAGTACTGCCGATTGTGCCGAAACTTAGTCCTATCGCACCAGCGTAAGTATCTTTTAATGTGATGCTTACAGTTTTAACACCGCCTTGTTTTATAAGAGTGATACCTCGTGTGAAGGTTTTCGACTTATTTAGAGTTACGATACCGGCCAACGTTTGGACTGTACCCGAACCCACATCACCTATAGCCCCTACTAATCCACCAAAGTATGGGATCTTTCGGAGATAATTGCCAAATACAGATCCCTTTTTCGAAAGCTTTCTACGGTTCTTGGATTTTTTCTTCTTAGAGACCTTCTTCTTCTTTGTGCTGTTTGAAATTGCATCGGCTTCTGTTGAATTATCACTCATTCGCACTATTGAAGTTTCAGTGCGACTGCCTAATTCATTGGAATCGTGTGATTTAAAAAAATGGGCAGCCTTTACATCGTAAGAGAAGCTTAAGAGGAGAAGCATTATGGGGATTTGCCTTAGTATTATCAATGCGTTCTCCCTTCATTGATTAGTAAACTAAGATCGAAGAGAGACCTTGTGGAATACAGGATACATTCGATTCAGTTGGCGGCGGGAAATTAGAGTTTGGCCCGGGTGATAAACTCAATTTGGCTAAGAACCCTCCTTTTTTTATAGGGTTTAATACCTTTAAAATGAGGACTTTATGGGTTATAACTACTACAAATATGATATGTAATAAGGCCCACATGGTTTTACCTACGTAAGAGTGAGCTGTTTTTGTCAAGCCTTCTAGGGAGTCTCAGTAAAGAATGCAGTCTCACGGGCTCATCAGATAAGAGCAGTTTACAAAATCCGAGGTGTCGCCGTATTTATGGCAAACGAGTAGTCTGCTAAATAACTCTGCACCGGAGTCGGTATAGATTCGAAAAACGTGCCTCGAATCTAAATCTTATGAGGGATGTTTTCGTTTTTTGGACTTCAGTAGCTGAAATCCCCGATCGTAATTTTTTGAAGATCTACGAAATAGACAGCTTATGAGGGGAATATTGGTAGGGACCTGCTATTAATCGCGGACTTTTCCAATATTCAGAATGGGCAACTCGATGCTTTAAGAGTATCGGATTTGGACTATTCCAAAATTGATATCTAGCCGCCGATGTACGACATTTCTACTTTTTTATGAGGTTTGGAATTTGGCTTCGAACGTTCTTCCGAATAGCGATCTTCACGCTTACCCCATATGCGTGCGACGGTCGCGAGGATATCTTGATCACTCGCATCGCTTCTTAAAAGTTTCCGTATGTCAGTACCTGCACTGGCGAAAAGGCAGGTGTACAATTTTCCATCAGCTGAAATTCGAGCACGATTGCAGTCTGAACAAAATGGTTTACTCACGGAATTGATGATTCCGAATTCTACGTCGCAATCGTTGTAGCGATAGCGAGCGGCGACTTCGCCTTGGTAGCTTGGGTTTACTGGCTCAAACTCGAATTCTTTAGAAAGTTCGTTTAGTATTGATTGAGCTGATACGACTTCATCTAACTTCCATTGGTTCGTATTTCCGACGTCCATGAACTCTATGAAACGAAGGGCTATACCTTTCTCTTTCATCAATTTTGCCATTGGGAGGACCTCCTTTTCGTTGGATCCTCTCTTCACCACCATATTAACTTTTACGGAAAGTCCCACTTCAAGAGCGGCATCGATACCTTTGGTAATCGTCTCAACTGTAATCTTCCTTCCATTCATTTTGGAAAGCGTCTCTTCGTTGAGACTATCCATACTAATGTTGATCCGTCCAAGACCTGCTTCTTTTAGTTTGGAGGCGTAGCGGGGGAGTAAGGAGGCATTGGTGGTTAACGAAATATCATCGATTGGAGTTTCGATGCTGAGACGTTTAATAAGATCGACTAAATCTTTTCGAAGTAAGGGTTCGCCCCCGGTGAGACGTATCTTTTGTACCCCTAACTTTTCAAAACAATTGGCGAGTCGAACGATTTCATCGTTGTTAAGGATTTCTTTAGTAGGAAGAAAGGTGTAGTCAGGACCAAATATTTCTTTTGGCATGCAATACGCACAGCGAAAATTGCATTGGTCCGTTACGGATATACGTAAATCCCTCAATGGGCGTCTATACTGGTCGAGAATCCTCTCCATGACGTATAGAGATAGAAAGAGGGATGCTTCGAGTAAAGATGGAAGTTTGAATAAGCGATCGAAGGTCCTTATTTAGGAAAGAGACTTTAGGATTTGCTTGGACTCTTTTTGTAATTCCGAGTGGCTAATATTCTCTTCGGGCTGTTCGATGAGTGTGCGACGGAGCCAATCAAGAGCAACTGTCATGACGCGTCTCTTAATCTCCTGCCGTGTGCCCTCAAAATGTACTTTGCGGGACCAAATACCAGTTGCACTGTGTAGGCCTATAAAGACTGTTCCCACTGGGTTGTTTTCATCACCTCCATTAGGGCCTGCATATCCGGTAGTACTCAGAGTGTATTCGGCTTCAAATTTTTCAGATACGCCCGCTGCCATTGCCATTGCCACTTCTTGGCTTACGGCACTGTGCTGTTGTATCATTTCCATAGGGACGTTGAGCATGTCTATTTTAACGTCATCTTGGTAGCAGGTGATGCCCCCTCGGAAGAATTCTGAAGCTCCAGAAATGTCAGTAATCGCATTTGCGATAAGCCCTCCCGTACAGCTTTCAGCAAGAGCGAGAGTTTTTATTTTTAGTTTAAGGATCTTGGATACGACTTCTGGAAGACTGTCATGACCAAAGCAAAGGAAATTGCTCCCGAGGAGCTTTTTGCATTGGGCAGCGATATCGAGCAGTTCCTCTTCACGCTCCTCGTGATTCGGAAAACTAAGTCGGATATCTACCTGTCCTTGATGGGCACAATAAGCTACGGTGAGATCCGGGTGAGAAGTGATGATGCTTTGGAGATTGGTTTCGAGGGACGACTCCCCTACTCCGATCGTTCTAATTTGAAGATAGTTTTCGATTTCGTCGATCTTTCCGAGTTGAGCGAGGCGTGGAAGCACTTCGTTCTCAAACATCGGAATCAGCTCTCGTGGTGGACCAGGGAGCATGATAAGGATTTTTCCCTCTTTCTCGATCCACAAACCAGGAGCGGTACCATTTGGATTTTCTAAGACTTTGGCACTCTCGGGGCGAAACGCTTGTTTTCGATTGTTTTCGGTCATTTTGAGACCGAGTTGCTGTAATCTTGCCTGAATTGCGGTAAGAATTGTGGGATCGAACACGAGAGGTTCAGCGATTGATTCGGAAATAATCTCTTTCGTCCTATCGTCTACGGTGGGGCCCAAGCCGCCACTGGTAATGACAATATCCGCTTTGCTCCAGATTGATTCGAATTCGACTTTTATGTCGGTGGCCTCGTCTGAAATGGTGAGATTACTATGTAGAGTGACGCCGTGCTTTCGTAATTGCTCGCCGATGTAGGTGAGGTGGCTGTTCGGCGTGAGTCCGAGAAGGAGCTCTTCACCGAGAGTTAGGAGAATGATCTTGTTGTTGGAACTTGGCATGCGTCGTGGTGAACGAAAATGTAAGGGGTCTTGATTGCTGTATTCTTTGGATGAGGTTTGAAGTTTCTTTTCAAAGGATAGGAGATAACATAGTTAATTTCTTCCCAATGCCAACTTACGGATCGATCAATTTAAAAGAAAAGGTGCGGCGCTTGCCGAATACCCCCGGTGTCTACCTGATGAAGGACCGATTGGGGTCTGTGATCTATGTGGGTAAAGCGAAGAGCCTTAAAAAGCGCGTTTCCACGTATTTTCAGCCCTCTCGATCCTTTGTGCAACAGCCGAAGATTCGAGCATTGATCGAGATGATCCGTGACTTCGAAATTATCGAGGTTAAGAGCGAGCCCGAAGCACTCATTCTTGAAGGTCAGTTGATCAAAAAGTGGAAGCCCAAGTACAATACCGATTTCGTTGATGACAAGCGATTCTTGTTAGTCCGCGTTGACGCTACTCGAGACTTACCTCGGTTTACCTTGGTACGTTTTAAGAAGGAAGATGCGTCGATCTATTTTGGTCCATTTGTACATGCTCAACACATACGAAAAACACTGAATGAATTACGGCTGAAGTTTGGGATCTTATTGTATGATGCTTCTCCCAAAAAAATGCCGGATGGTGCGTATCAACTTTATGATGATGTTCGATCAGAGCTTTACGGACATTCGAACGTTATAAGGAAAGAAGAGTACGCGGATCGGGTCGCTAAGGCCTGTGGTTTTCTTGAAGGTAAATCCAGAGAATGGTTGTCGGATTTGAGAACGAAGATGCAAACAGCGGCCGCGGATCGAAAATACGAAAAAGCTGCTGAATTGCGTGATGTTGTTTTTGCACTGGAGGCATCTTTAAAAAAGACGCGTAAGTTCGAGCGCGTTTTGCTGCCAAAGAAGGATGTTAAGGCTGATTTGAAATTGATTCAGGAAGCGATTGGTTTAAAGCGAATTCCTCGCCGTATGGAGTGTTTCGATATTTCTCATATATCGGGAACATTCGTAGTCGCATCCATGGTACATTTTGAGGATGGGATTTCCAATAAGTCTCAATATCGTCGCTTTAAAATAAAGAGTTTTGAGGGGAACGATGACTTTCGTTCTATGGAGGAAGTTGTGGGACGTCGATATCGTCGAATGGCCCAAGAAGGAAAATCATTTCCTGATTTGGTAATAATTGATGGTGGGCAAGGTCAAGTGAGTGCTGCTATAAAGGCATTTCTCCTTCTGGATTTAGACCCGCCGGAAATTGTTGGTTTAGCGAAGAAGCACGAGACGATTATATTTCCCGATGAACGCCCTCCCCTACGTTTACCTTTGATTAATGGCGGTTTACAGCTGTTGCAGAGAATGCGTGATGAGGCACATCGCTTCGCCAATACCTTTAATGCTGATCTAAGAAGTAAAAAAATTAGGGAAAGTATACTTGAAGACTTTTCTGGTTTGGGTCCCAAGAAACGTGCGTTGTTGCTTAATCATTTTGGTTCGATTGATAAGATAAAGAAAGCGTCCGTAGAAGAGCTTCAGGAATTGGAGGGTATTGGGGAAAAGACAGCAGTTCGACTTCTCGATTTCTTAGCAGAGCATTATTCGAAGTAGACCTAAACGTTTCAATAAATTGAGTTTTTGGAACCGCGTACCGAGGTACCGAACGAAGTGACACCTGAGGAGATCTACGACGAAGCATGTAGTGACGACACTTGAGGATTGTAGAGACGAAACATGAACGCGAATTTTACTCGATTTCAGGCGTGTAGACTGATCTTGGTATTCATTTTTTTGTCCTAATATATCCATCAACCGTAAGCTCATCCGAAGTGATGTTATAATTTGGGGTCGAAACAGTTGCATGTCTATGACTACGAATAGATTACCTTAGGTGTTGTTTGGTTTTTATGAAACTACTGAGTAGAGTCTGTGACTTGGGCAATAAAAAGCCCCCTCCGTTTTACTGGAGAGGGCTTTGGACAAAATACTATTTTTGGGAGAATGCTTTTAGCTCATCGAGTCGCAAAACATTCTTAGGTTTTTCTGGTGTCGATGGATGAGGGACAGCCTTCCAAAATTTGGATACTGTATTTTCCCAGTCTGCCAATAGTGCTTTAGAATGTGGGCTCTCTGTAGCGTTGCTGTAGGATTCAACAATTGTTTTAAGAGCATCAATCTCCTCTTTGTTCTCGAGGCGTTCAATGCCGATCATCTCTGGATTGAAGTTGTATTGGAATGTATCGTCATCGTCGTAAACGAAGGCGAGCCCGCCACTCATTCCAGCACCGAGATTACTACCTGTCTTTCCGAGAACAACAACGAGGCCACCAGTCATGTATTCACAAGCATGTTCACCGGTGCCTTCGACGACGGCGACTGCACCGCTATTTCGAACAGCGAAACGCTCACCCGCTGTACCGGCAGCGTAAAGACTTCCTCCGGTAGCTCCGTAGAGGCAAGTGTTACCGACGATGACGTTGTCCTTCCAGACGTAAGTTTCTTCTTTGCGAGGACGGATTATTATTTCTCCCCCAGACATTCCTTTGCCGACATAGTCATTGGCCTCTCCTTTGAGATGCATGCGTACGCCGTTTGTGAGGAAGGTGCAGAAACTTTGTCCCGCGGTACCGGTAAGGTCCAAATCGATTGAGGCGGGTGGTAAATGGTTGTCACCGCGAACGTATGCGATTTCTCCTGACAGATGAGTTCCTATACAGCGGTCGGTATTTCCTACTTTGTATTTTCCGGTGTAGTTTGGTGCACGGCCAACGATAACGTCCTTTGATTCCTGAATGAAGGTTTGGTCGAGTCCACCGTCAAATCCGAGGCGTTCGTTTCTAGGGCGTGTATGGGTACGTGGTGACTCGCCACTTGGGTCTGGGTTGTGAAGCAGACCGCTTAGGTTGACCATTGCAGTTTTTGGGTTTTCGGGATCGGCTATTTGAGCGAGGAGTTCGGTACGACCAACAATGTTGTTGAGCTTCTTGTATCCGAGTTTCGCGAGGTAGCTTCGAACATCTTCTGCAACTGCGTTGAAGAAGTTGATGACGTTTTCGGGAGTTCCCTTGTACTTGCCTCGGAGGTCATCGCGTTGAGTCGCGACTCCTACTGGACATGTATTGAGATGACACACACGGAACATGGCACAACTTGCTGCGATCATGGCGGATGTTCCGAAATTGTATTCTTCTGCTCCGAGGATTGCGGCGATGATAATATCGCGACCAGTTTTCATTCCTCCATCGGTACGTAGAGTAACGCGTTTGCGAAGATCGTTCATCATGAGGACCTGGTGTGTTTCGGCGAGGCCGATTTCCCATGATGATCCTGCGTGTTTAACAGATGAAAGTGGCGACGCACCTGTGCCTCCATCATGTCCTGATACGAGAACTACATCAGCGTAGGCTTTTGCGACACCCGCGGCGACAGTGCCGACACCGGAACTGGAAACGAGTTTGACGCATACTTTGGCACGTGGATTCACTTCCTTGAGATCGAAGATGAGCTGAGCAAGATCCTCGATGGAGTAAATATCGTGGTGCGGTGGCGGAGAAATCAAAGTAACGCCCGGTACGCTGCAACGTAAGCGAGCAATGAGAGGTGACACCTTGTCCGCTGGGAGTTGCCCGCCTTCTCCGGGTTTCGCTCCTTGGGCGATTTTGATTTCAATCTCTTTTGCAGTGGAAAGATATTCGGCTGTAACACCAAACCGTCCTGAGGCGACTTGTTTGATTGCGGAGCGTGCGTTGTCTCCACCGGGGAGAAGAGTGTACCGACGGGGGTCTTCACCGCCCTCCCCTGAATTTGACTTGCCGCCGATTCGGTTCATCGCGATGGCCAAAGTTTCGTGACACTCGGGGGAAAGTGCACCGAGTGACATACCTGCGGTTGTGAATCGGCGGCGGATGTCTTCGATGGGTTCTACTTGGTCGAGTGGGATCTCCGTTTCCGAAAATTGGATTTCGAGAAGATCCTTAATCGCGTACGGTTGGTGAGTATTCGATTGGTCGCGGTACGTATTGTAGTCTTCCTTTTTGCTAGTGCGAAGGAAGCGATGCATGCCGCCTACAACCTTGGGGTTCCAAGCGTGAAATTCCCCGTCCTTTTTCACGACCTTAAAATTGCCGGGATTTTCGAGAGCTGCTTCGATGTCAGGATTGTAACCCTTGGCGTGGCGAATCATGAGATCCTTGCCCACTTCGAGCAGACCAATTCCACCGATTGGTGTGGGTGTTCCGAGGAAGCAATCGTCGATGATTTCTTGTGAGAGTCCGATGGCTTCGAAGATCTGGGCGCGGCAGTAACTATAGAGCGTACTGATTCCCATCTTGCCCATTATCTTCAGAAGTCCGTTTTCGATCGATGTTCGGTAATTGTTCAGTGCTTTTTCTGCATCGATCCCCTCCTTGAGTTCACCGGAATCGGCGAAGTTCTTCATTATAGAGAGGGCGAGGTATGGATTGACCGCGTTAGCACCGAAGCCGATGAGACAAGCGAATTGGTGAACATCACGTGCTTCGCCTGTTTCGCATATTATATCGCACTGTAGTCTAAGACCTTGTCGAACAAGAACTTGATGGACCCTTCCGGTAGCGATGAGCATCGGGATTGCGACGCGGTCTTTGCTTACGCTGCGATCAGTAAGAATGATCGTCTTGACCGTGGTTTCATTGACCAGAGAAGTGACTTTCGCAGCGAGTGAGTTTACGGCTGCTTTGAGGCCTTCTGCTCCGGAGGTCGCATCGTAGGTGACATCGATTCTGTGAACGCGATCCTTGAGAAAACTCACTTCACTCAACGCTTCGAGTTCGTTGTTAAAAAGGATTGGTGTGGGCGTCTTTACGAATCCAGTGCTCTCGGGAAATTCTTCGAAGAGTGCGAGTCTTCCTCCGATGAACATGTTGAGCGACATAACGGAGCGCTCGCGAATGGAATCGATCGGAGGGTTGGTGACCTGAGCGAAGAGCTGGCGGAAGTAGCTATAGAGGAGTCTTGGTCGGCGGGATAGAAATGCGAGCGGAGTATCGTCTCCCATGGAGCCGGTCGCTTCTTTGCCGTCGTTGGCCATCGGCTTGAGGACGACATCGATCTCTTCGGTGTCGTAGCCAAATGCGATCTGCTGTTGCAGGTCTTCGTCTTCGGTTCGTGTTGATTCAAGCGAAGAGC
>CAWVWU010000018.1:0-29035 GCA_963933925.1 uncultured Puniceicoccaceae bacterium | reverse complement strand
ATGATGGTGATAGTGTGTATCGCCTCTTCTACGACACGATCAAAGGTGGGGACTACCGTTCTCGCGAGTCGAACGTTCACCGTTTGGCTGAGGTCAGTTCTAATATTATCGACCAATGTGCGGCACAGGGTGTTCCGTTTGCTCGTGAATACGGTGGACATCTTGCGAACCGTTCTTTCGGGGGTGCTCAGGTTTCCAGAACGTTTTATGCTCGAGGTCAAACCGGTCAACAGTTGCTTCTCGGAGCATACTCGTCATTGAGTCGTCAGATCGGTCTCGGTAACGTCGAGATGTTCTGTAACAAAGAGATGCTTGAAGTGGTTGTTATCGACGGTCAGGCGAAGGGCATCATTACCCGTGATTTGAATACGGGTGAAGTTTCTCGTCATTCAGGACACGCGGTTGTTTTGGGAACTGGTGGATACGGAAACGTCTTCAACCTTTCGACCTACGCTCGTAACTCTAACTGTACGGCTGCATGGCGTGCATACCGCAAGGGGGCGACGTTCGCGAATCCGTGTTATACACAGATTCACCCGACTTGTATTCCGGTTTCTGGTGACTACCAGTCGAAGTTGACACTCATGTCTGAGTCGCTTCGTAACGATGGTCGTATTTGGGCACCGAAGAAGGTTGGTGACAAGCGTCCACCGAGCGAGATTCCAGAAGACGAGCGCGATTATTATCTCGAACGTAAGTACCCCAGTTTTGGTAACTTGGCTCCGCGTGATATTTCTTCTCGTGCTGCTAAGGAAGCGTGTGACGAAGGTCGCGGTGTGGGTGAGACTGGATTGGGCGTTTATTTGGACTTCGCCGATGCGATCAAGCGCCTTGGTGAGGATACGATTCGTGCCCGTTACGGAAATCTTTTCGATATCTACCACGAAATTACTAATGAGAATGCGTACAAGACTCCGATGCGTATCTACCCAGCGGTTCACTATACAATGGGTGGGCTTTGGGTTGATTACAATTTGATGAGTAACCTGCCTGGTTTGTTCGTGATGGGAGAAGCTAACTTCTCGGATCACGGTGCGAATCGTTTGGGAGCGTCTGCTTTGATGCAGGGGTTGGCGGATGGATACTTCGTTCTTCCGTATACACTTCCTCATTACCTCGCTGATGTTCCTCGCGAAGGAGCTCCTTCGACGGATCATCCAGAATTCGTTAAGGCTGAAGCACTCGTTACAGAGCGTACTAATAAGTTCCTTAGTAATAAGGGGACGAAGTCAGTTAAGAGCTTCCATAAGCGCCTTGGGGTGATTATGTGGGACCATTGTGGTATGGCTCGTACTAAGGAAGGCTTGGAGAAGGCGATTAAGTTGATCCCAGAACTTCGTGAAGAATTCTGGGCGGACGTTCGCGTTCCTGGTGAAGGCAAGGAATTGAACCAAGCTCTCGAGGAAGCTGGCCGCGTGGCTGATTTCTTGGAGCTTGGAGAATTGATGTGTCGCGATGCACTGGCTCGTGAAGAGTCATGCGGAGGTCACTTCCGAGTGGAACACCAGTTCCCTGATGGCGAAGCAATGCGTGACGATGAGAATTTCGCTCACGTGGCCGCTTGGGAATTCAAGGGTGATGGAGAAGTGCCAGTAAGGCACGAAGAGCCGCTCGTCTATGAAGAGACGAAGTTCACAACCCGCAGCTACAAGTAATTAATAAGAGGATATTGTAATGAAAGTAAAACTACGAGTTTGGCGGCAGAAAAACACCGAAAGCGAAGGACGTTTCGAAAATTACGAAGCGAGCGATTTGAATTCCAATATGTCCTTTTTGGAGATGTTGGATGTCGTAAATGAGGATTTGACGAATGCAGGCGAAGAGCCGATTGCATTTGCCCATGATTGTCGTGAAGGCATTTGCGGGACGTGTTCTTGTACGATCGACGGTAAGCCGCATGGACCAGAGACGGGTGTCGCCACCTGTCAGACCTACATGCGAAGCTTTAACGATGGGGATACCATTACGGTTGAACCCTTCCGAGCGACAGCGTTTCCAATTGTTAAGGATTTGGTTACCGAGCGTAAGGCATTTGACAAGATCATGCAGGCGGGCGGTTTCATTTCCGTTAGTACTGGGTCTGCTCCTGATGCGAATGCGGTTCCTGTTGGTAAGGTAACTGCAGATTTGGCAATGGACGCGGCAGCTTGTATTGGTTGCGGCGCGTGCGTAGCGGCCTGTAAGAACGCGTCTGCGATGTTGTTTGTTTCTGCGAAGGCGGGACAACTCAATATGCAGCCTCAAGGTAAGCCCGAGAAGGATCGTCGGACTATCTCTATGGTCGAGACGATGGATCTTCTAGGATTCGGAAATTGTACAAATCAGTACGAGTGTACTGCGGCATGTCCGAAGGAGATCAGCGAAGAGTTTATCGCTCGTCTAAACCGTGATTACATGGTGGCGACTGTGCGTGAGAATATGCGCCCACGTTCTACGATGGAGAAATAAAGCTTCGCTGCTTGTTCTTAGACTAATTTCAGGCCTCTTCATTTTGTGGAGAGGCCTTTTTTGTGGCTTGTCGTAACGTTCTGGGAGGAAGGGTCAGGTTATTGGAAGGCGACCGAGGGGATGTTGGGTTCTGTTTCTATTTTAGAAACACGTAAATCACGGACGGGCGGAGATGCCGAAGCAATTGTTTCGGAACTTGATGACTTTTGCTTTGTGCTCATCGGTAGCAGTCAGAAATCGGGTTGATATCACTGTTATTATGGTGAATCGAGGGGAGGGAGTATCGCTCCTTCTTCGGGGGGATTGATGTTTAGTCGGGACTTCGTAAGCCCCTCCTTCGAATCCATGACGCGTTGAATTGGCGGGGTGTTGGGATTTTTGGGGGTGTTAAGCATTGATCCTTTTTCGGGGGGATTGACTCCTTCGCTTCGCTTATTCGGGGCTTTGCCCTCTTGCTCCGCAATCTCCTTCTCCAGCCGCTTCGCGACTTCCGTCGAACCTGGTTCGAATCCACGATGCGTTGTATTGGGAAGTAACGTTCAGGGGATTGCCGCGTTAAATCTTTAAATGGTGGGCCCGGGGGGATTCGAACCCACGACCAAGGGATTATGAGTCCCCTGCTCTAACCAACTGAGCTACAGGCCCACACAGTTGAAAACAAGATCGGCAATAAAGTAGTCTCTTGGGAACATGGCAAGGATTGTTTCTAGGTAATCGTTGAGGAGACAATAAATTTGAAGTATTAAAATTGAAAATGATTTGAGCCTCTTGGAGGCGAAGAGGGGATTCGCGTGAGTTTCGCGTTGAATTGGGGTATCGGACGGAACATTGTCTTTCTTCTTTTCGATTGTTTAGTCCTGAATTCCCCTTTTTTAGTTTTATGAGTATGTTCCGTTTGTTCGTTTGTTTGGGCTGTTTAACTTTGTTAGCCCAGTTGGATTTGGCCTCGTTCGAAGGGGAAATTAAGGCTCCGATTGAAATTCTTGATTCTCGAAAGTTTTTAAATGCTACTGTTTGGAAAGATGAGGTCGCCATGAGGCCTTATGAGGAGTTCGTTACGACGTTCCAGGATGAGCTAAGGGAAGCAGATAATGGGTTGGATGTATTGGGAGGGTACGTCTGGGGAAAGGTTGAAAAACCTCAATTAGTAAGACGGCGTAAGCTTCCTGAGCGCGTTTTTGAATTTGTACACGATATCGGAGGTTCTTCTAGATCGTATTTGATTAGTAGTTTGTTCGCTCGTCGTATTGAGGAATTTGTAGCTGCGGGTTACGTGTTGGAGCAGTCGGATTGGCAATTGGTTTCAATGGAAACCAACGAAGATGGACAGGCAGTTACCGGAATAGAGTTTGATTTACATGTCGTGGGGCCGAGTGAGACGTTGTATCGTAGAATATTTAGAGGAACGCTTAATATTCTTTGGCGGACTGAATTGTCGGAAGAAGGGGCCGTTATTCCGGAGCAGATTGAAATCGATAGTCTCTTGATGCTGAGGCGTTCTGGAGTTTTAGGCTTTAAAAAAACTTCGTGGTTAGAGAGTGATGACATGAACCCTCCTTATGGTCTAATACTTGTGGAGGATATCGATGGTGATGGTCTTTTGGATGTTTTGTTTCCGAATCATAATATATTGTATCGGAACAAGGGTGGAATGCGTTTTGACCCTAATCAGTTTGTTGCTCATCGTATCGAGGGACGAGTGGGGAACGCATTGTTTGCGGATTTGGATCTTGATGGGAATTTAGAGTATGTCGTAGCGATTGGGGGAAAAAAACTGTATGCGTACGAGAAGAGTGAGAAGACTGGGCGTTATGATCGTAAGCCTGTGACAATTTGGAAGGCCCCGGATTTAATGTTATCGAAATCATTGTCGGCTGGAGATCTCGATGGTGATGGTCGTCCTGAATTGTTTTTGGGGCAGTATTCTTTTGGCTATGGAAGTCGAGATATTCCGAATCCGATTCATAATGACAACTCTAGTAGGCCTAGTTATTTGCTTCGAAATAAGGGAGGCTTGAAGTATGAGGAGGTTCCATCTCGACTGTCTAAGGAAGTGAAAATGAATCGTCGTACGAATATGGTCGGAATGGTGGATTTGAATCGAGATGGGCGGTTGGATCTACTGGTTGCTGGTGATTTTTCGGGTTTAGATCTGTATGAAAATACTGAAGACGGAACGATGATTGATCGTCTTGATGACTGGTTGGGTGGAGAGCGTTCCTTCGGGCGTGGATATGTTGTTAACGACTTTAATCGGGATGGTGTTATGGACTTGTTTGTTCCTGGGCTGTTTTCCGAAGAAGTTCGAAGAATGAATATGTATGGATATAGTCGGGATGGCTTTGAGGAATTGGAAGCTTTAAGACGGGTTACTGCGGGTGGTAATCGATTGTATTATGGAAAAGGAGACGGCAGTTTTGAATTGAGTGAATATAGTGATCAAATCGCTGATTCAGGTTATGCCTCTGGTGTCGGTGCCTTTGATTTTAACAACGATGGGTATGACGATATTTTCGTTGTGAATGGTTTTATGTCTACTGAAACTGCGGTTGATTATGATTTGGAATTTTGGCGGCATGCCGCGTACGAAGGATCTTTTGTCGATCCAGATATTTTAGCTTGGTTTGGCTCATTGTTAGGTCCTATGACGAAAATTCAAAAAGGGGCTCTTTCTTGGCATCCTTTTGAATTGGACAATCTTTTTTTTAATGTCGGTGGTGAGGAATATGTTGATTATGGTTATTTGATGGGAGTTACTAGCGATGGAGATGGACGCATCGTTTTGACAGAGGATTTTGACAATGATGGGCGTGTTGATATTTTGATGACAGAGATCGCTACGATTGATCATAACCAAACTGTGACGCTTTACAGGAACCAGCAGGTGTCGCAAGGGAGCTGGATTGGGATTGATTTAGCCCCTATTGCTGGGAAATCGATTATTGGAGCCCGAGTGCGAGTGATCGCTGAACACTTTGAAGTGGAGAAAGTCTATATGTTAGGCGGACGCCTTACTGCTCAACCTTCTTCGCGACTTCATTTTGGCTTGGGTGAGATCGACGATTTGATTGCTTTAGAGATTGTTTGGCCAGATGGCGAGGTGACTCGTCTGGCGAGCCCTAAGTTGGGTAAGTATCACAAGGTGAGCCCTAGCTTGAACTAGTCCGCGGACGGTTAGGCTGTTTGTGCGGCTTTCTTCTCATCTTTGGCGGGTAGCCATTTTTGCAGGATTTGATCCAGTTTATCGAGGTGGAAAGGCTTGGTGAGGTAGTCGTCCATTCCTGCTTCGAAGCAGCGGCGTTGGTCTTTTTCCGCAACGTGTGCGGAGAGGCCAATTATTGGGAGACGATCTTGCAGTGTGTTTTCTAGACTTCTGAGCTTTTGGGTTGCTTGGATACCATCTAGTACGGGCATACGGACATCCATAAAGACGAGGTCGTAATTGTTCTTCTCGATTGCGTCTAGGGCTTCTTGGCCGTTGGTGACGTAGTCTGGAGAACAACCGATGCGTTTAATGGCGGAGATTATGAAATCTCGATTGGCTGAATTATCCTCAACTACGAGGATTTTTGAATTGGAGGCCCAGTGAACGATTGGGCTTTTGTTGGATATGCCGAGTGTGTTTGCGTTGGCAGCTTTCAGAGGGATTTTGAGTGTGAATAGAGATCCTGATCCGAGTTCGCTCTGAGCTTCGATCGTACCATTCATGAGCTGGGCGTAGCGCTTGCAGATGGCTAGACCGAGGCCAATTCCTTCGTAGCGTCGAGCGTAAGAAGAGTCGGATTGTCGGAATGGTTCAAATATAGGTTCTAATTCGGCGGGGCTAATACCGATTCCACTGTCTTTGATGTCGAATTGAAATAGGCTCGTTCCTTGGGGGGAGCGATGTGCGGTGCAGGTTAGACTTATGCTTCCTTGGTTGGTGTATTTACAGGCGTTGGATATGAGATTTGTTAGGATTTGTTTAATCTTCATGGAGTCTCCACGCACGAGAGACTCAGATTGGTTGGCCTCGAGGAGGATTTTTGATTCGAAGAGGATATTTTTTTTATTGATTTCAGGTAAACAGAAACTCACTACGCTACGGCAAAGTTCACGTAGATTGAACGTTTCTATTTCCAGGCTTTCACCTCCTGTTTCGATTTTTGAGAAGTCGAGTATGTCCTTTATTAGTGTGTTGAGGTGAAGTCCTGCTTCGTTGATTGTTTTGAGGTAGGATTGGGTTTCAGGGTCTTTGCTTTGACTGAGGAGGATGTTTGAGAAACCAATGATGGGGTTGAGTGGGGTCCTCATCTCATGGCTCATCATTGAGAGAAATTCGTCTTTTGCTTGATTGGCCTTTTTCGCGAGATTCCGTTCCTTGATTAGGTTGGCTTCTGCTGTTTTGCGTTTTGTAATTTCGCGGTAGGTTCCAACGACTCGAGTTGCTTGCCCGTGCTGGTCAATGTCGACGATGTTACCGCTGTCTTGTATCCAAATCCATGTGTTGTTGGGAGATTTAATTCGGTATTCAGCTTCGTAGGATTTTGTTTCTCCTGAGAGGAGGAGTTCCCAGAGGGCTTCTTTATTCGGTAAGTCTTCGGGGTGGATTAGGGTATTCCAGTTATATCGGCTGAGTTCGAAGTTTTCTTTCGAGTACCCGGTCATTTCATAGAAGTAGTCGTTTACGACGGCATGGTCGTTTCGGACGTCGAGGTCCCATATACTGAGACTTCCTCCGAGGAGAGCTAAGTCGAGGCGTTGTTTGTTCTGGAGAAGGTTGCGTTCGGAGTGGAGGCGTTGGGTGATGTCGATAAAGGCGACTTGTATGGCATCGGTACCGTTGTGTTCAGTGTGATTGCTCATAACTTCGACGTCGATGACCTCGCCGTCGTTGCGGCGTAGTTTTATATTATCAACGAGGTGGGAGTCAGGGGTTGAGCGGATTTTTTTGATGCGTTGTTTAACAAGGTTTTCGGATTCCTGATCTACGATATCCCAAATCGACTTTTTGAGGATGTGACGTTCATCTTCGAATCCTAGATTGTCTAAGCATGCTTGATTGGCGTAGACGATGGAATGGTTGCAGTGGATCAGGATGGAAACGGGTGCTTGTTTAAGGAGGTTGCGGTAGCGTTTTTCCTTTTTCTGTAGTTCCGCTTTTGCCCGATTGAATTTGCTTTTGTTGTAGAGAGTGCTCGCTAGGAGGGTCGTTACGGTAGTAGCCCCAATGATTGCGGTGCATGTGAAGAGTTCAGGTGAGACTGAAACTGCGATGAAATATTGAGGGAGAAGGGGCAATGAACTTAACATTGAAGATCAAAAAGGGGCGTGATGAGCTATTGGATGTGGGTGACGATTTCACAGGTAACTGAGTTGGCTAGGAAGCATTCTTGGTGTGCTTTATCGTGCATTGCTTGGAGCTCTGCTTGTGTAGGTTCGCTACCTGGAGCGAATTTAATTATGGGGTAGAGATCGACGGTGGAGATGACCATTTTTCCTTGGGGGTTCTTAGCGAGACGGCCAATTGCCTTGTCTTGGTAGGCGTCGACGGTTTTACGCTGCATTGAGGCGATGGCGAGAAAGGTGAGCATGTGGCAGCTCGCGAGCGAGGCGACGAATGCTTGTTCGGGGTCGACCTTGGTGGGATCTCCGAGGTATTGAGGGGCGGCAGAGGCGATAAGTGTATCGCCGTTCTGGAATTCCCAAGAATGGTTGCGGGAGTAGTTTTTATAGGCGAAGTCGTCTTCACCTCGTTTCCAGTCTAGTTTCGCTACGTGTTCTGACATATGGTGACTTAATTAGGGCAATTTTTGTAAAGAGCCAGCATGCAATTGGGGAGTATTCGCTATCTGAGTTTAGGTAGAGTTCAGGGCTCGTTTATTGGGGATGGGTAGAAAATAATCTAATAGGAACGAGTGATTTCGTTGTATTCTGAGGTTTGTCGTCTTTTTATATCAGCGATTTCTGCGAATTGGGTATAGTCGCGGAGATTGGAACCGAAGTATTAGTATGGGCGATTTTGCCTCTTTATAGATTATTCTCATGAGTGATTCTCGACCTCAAAGCTGCACAAACTGTAAGAAGCCTGCTAGTATACACTTAAGTCAGGTGATTGATGGGAAAGTAAAGAAGTTCGCCTTGTGCGAGGATTGCCCTGCTGCGGTGAGTATTTTGAAGGATAAGTCTTTCGATTTGATAGGGCATTTGGGTAAGACACCCAGTGTCCCTACAGTGGCTGTCGATCGCGGTGATTGCTGTCCGCATTGTGGATTTTCTCAGGAAGACTTTAAGCAACGTGGGCGTCTAGGGTGTTCGCGTTGTTATGACGTTTTTGCGGATAAGCTGGAGCCGATATTGGCGAAGGTACAGCGTGATACGACACACCGAGGTAAGGGGACGGAGGATGTGGGTTCTTTAGAGGAGTTGCCTGAAGTTTTGGACTTACCAGTGTCTTCAGATCCTGAGCCTGTGGTCGAAATTGATCCTGTAGTTGAAGTTGCAGGATTGAAAAAGCGTATGGAGGAACTGGTAAATCTTGAGGAGTACGAACAAGCGGCCGAAATCCGCGATAAAATCAAGGCTTTGGAAGAGAGTGTGGGCTCATGAGTGAATCAATTGTCAATTAAGTGCTTCTTTGAGGAATACCCTTTAGCTGAATCAGCAAAGACCCGATTTCAACTTACAACAACATTACTATGTCTGACTCGAAAAAAATTATTTTATTGGAAGATGATCGATCCTCATCCCGACTGCTTGCGACCTTCTTGGAAAAGAAGGGTTTTGACGTTATTGAGAGCCGTGAGGGGCGTTATGCGATCGAACTCTCTATAAAGGAGAGACCAGACTTATTGATCGCGGATATTATGTTGCCGGATATGAATGGGTCTGAGGCGGTCAAGCAGTTGATGGCGATGCCTGGGCTTAGAGATTTGAAGGTACTCTTCTTGACTTCTTTGTTGGGCAAGGTTGCGAAGCCAGGTCAGGAGACTAAGTTGCGTGTTGAGGGCAAAGAATTTCCGGCTATGTGTAAGCCGATTGATCCGGTTGCTTTGCTAGCGGTAGTAAATCGCCTTACTGGCGGAGAAAACTAAGCCTCGAGAGGCTTAGTTTAGGTCCTCTTGTTTATTCAGTGGGTCGTGTTAGTGTGACGACGCATTCGAGGTGTTTGGTTTGTGGGAACAGGTCGAAGGGTTGTACTTCTTCGATCGCGTAGCCGCCAGCGAGTAAGACGTTGAGATCCCGCATCTGTGTGGATGGATTGCAGGATACGTAGACGATGGATTTTGGCTGGAACTCGATGAGTTGATTGAGGAATTCCTCATTGGATCCTTTTCTTGGTGGATCGATGATTACAGCGGAGTCGTCTCCTTTGAAATCGATTTGTTTGAAAATGGATGCAGCATCGCCGAGTACGAATGAGGCGTTTTCGATTTGGTTGTCCTCTGCGTTTTGAATCGCGGACTTTATCGAGTGTTCGGAGACTTCGATGCCGACGGCAGTTTCGAAGTCCTTGGCGGCGGTGAGGCAGAAGAGTCCGCTGCCGCAGTAGGCGTCGACGAGATGCTTTGCCCCTGCTTTACGAGCTTGGGAGCTGACGTATTCGGTGAAGCTTTCGAGGATGAACGGGTTGTTTTGAAAGAATTCACCTGCGGTGAATGAGAAGGTGATGTCGCCTACTTTCTCGCGGATGGTGGCTTTGTTGTCACTGGTGACGCCATCGAGGTGCTCGCGGATGAGGAGGGTGGCTCCTTTGCGGTAGGCTTTGGTTTCTGCTTTGGCGACGACTTCTTCGCGAAGTTCGGTAAGGCGGTTATTCATCGGCTCGGAGACGAGAGGGCAGCTCTCGATATCGACGTATTTAAAGCGCGTCCCTGCTTGGAGGAAGCCGAGTTTAACCGTTTGTCCGTCTTTTGGTTTTGGAAAGTGTGGGGTGATTTTTGAGCGGTATTCGTATTGTTTCGGGGACGGGATGGCCGGGAGAACTTCTTGGTCTTGGCGTACCATGTGCCAGAGGAGTTCTTTGACTTGGCGGGTTTTCCATTCCAGTTGGGCGTCGTAGTCGAAGTGTTGGTATTGGCAACCGCCACATCTGCCGAAAACAGGGCAATGGGGTTTTATGCGATGCGGGGACGGTTTAAGGACCTCAACGAGATCTGCTTCGGAAAAGTTCTTATCGTTGCGGTAGACGCGTGCTTTGACGATTTCTCCGGGGAGGGTGAAGCGTACGAAGATGACCCAGTCGTTAATTCGTCCGACGCCCTGTGCCATATTAGTGAGTGAGGTTATTTCCAGTTCGATCTCTTCGTGGTATTGGAAGGGTTCTGGTCTGAATTTACGAGGGACGTTTTTTGGTGCTTCTGAGCTCATGGAACTGCTGACGAATGTGATTTCGGTTGGGGAAGGCAAGTTAGGATTTCGAATGGTGGTGGAAGTTCGTGCTGGGATCGCTATAAAATTCGTTGTGAAAAACGGTTGCGGGTACTGGGGGGAGTCATCATTGGTGGCTAGCAATCATGAGTATTTTAGAAAAGCGTGACCAGTTGGTTGATGAATTGATGCCGTTTGAGGATCACTACGAGCGATTTGCCTATATAATCGATCGTGCGAAGTCTCACCCTCCTTTGGATGAAGCGTGTAAGGTCGACACGTTTAAGATTGAGGGGTGTCTTTCTCAGTTATGGATCTTTCCGGAGTTTAAGGAGGGGAAGTGTTTTTTTAGCACGGATTCGGATGCAGCGATTACCAAAGGAACAGCGGCTTTGTTGTGTGAACTTTACAGCGGAGAGACTCCTGAGGATGTGCTTTCTTTGGAGCCTGACTTTTTGGGCGAAGTAGGCGTGACTCAGCATCTCTCGCCAAATCGTCGCAACGGTCTGACAAATGTGCACAAGAAGATAGCGGCGTACGCGAAGTTTTGCTTGAGCAATAAATAATTTCCCAGAGGGGGGGTTGACAGCTCTGTTATTGTTGGGGCCGAAATGAAACAGACGAAGCATAACGGAGGGCAAAAAGTGGGCTGGAGACAAGCGTGTCTCGGTGCTCTGTTGTCGGTGTTGTGGCTGTTTGGTTTTTTAGCGACACAGTCACCGTATCTGCACGACGCCTTGCACGGAGATGTGCATGGGAGCGAGTCTTGTTCGGATTTTGTTGAAGCGAGTTCCTGTGAATCTAATGAGGTGTCTGGTGATGAGGAGAACCACAGCTGTGTGGTTACGCTTCTCGATCTCGGAGTCGAACAAGAGTATGGTTTTGAGGTAACTCTCCTCTATCGTGGAGTATGGACTGCTCTTTCGGAGTGTAGGGAGTCTATTGTTACGCAAGGAGTACAGAGGGGCTTTCGGGCTCGGGCTCCACCGGTGATTAGTTAAACCTACATTCTGCAATAGCTGACGACGATTGGTCGCAACTAGTTGGACTCTGGCGTTTCGCCCGAGTACCTCGTTGCTGTGTTGAGGGCTTATTTGCTCTCGCACCATCTCATCTTCGTATGATCGCGGAATCTAGGTTAAGATATATGTAGCACGCGAACTCCAAGGAGGGGGACGCTTTTTCTGTGTGTTTACTGTACCCACCGCGATTGGTGGCATTAACTAATTTTTGTAATGAATTTTCTAAATAGAAAAGGCCGCATGGTATGCGGTTTGGTTGTATTGACTATAGCGAACACTAGTCTGACTGCGAAGGCAGTCGAGGGTGTTGAAGACGAAGTGATCGAGTTGAGTGACTATATCGTATCTGCGGGGCCGGGGCTTCGCAGTATCGAAGAGTTTTCCAATCCGGTTTCGATCAAGGAATCGACTGCGATCCGCAACTCGGGCGGTTCGACTTTGGGTGAGATTCTAGACTGGGAGCCCGGTGTTGCGGCTACATCGTATGCCGCAGGGGCCAATCGCCCAGTCATACGCGGTTTCGATGGAAACCGTGTTAGCATTCTGAGTGCAGGTTTGGAGGTTGTGGATGTCTCCGCTACGAGTCCTGATCACGGTGTAGCCATGGAGCCTATGTTGGTTGATCGAGTTGAAGTTATCCGTGGACCATCGACATTGCTCTTTGGTGGTAGTGCGATTGGAGGTGCGGTGAATATCGTAGGTCGTGAAATCCCGAAGGAGTCGCCGGATGAGATTAGAGAACAAGGAGAGCTGGAGCTCGAGTATCGCTATGATTCGGTATCTGAAGGTAATACTGCAATGGCGGTCGCGACGAAGTCTTTGGGTGATTGGGTCTTTCGTGTAATCGGAACGACGAGAGATCTGAAGGATTATGAGATCCCAGGTCATGCGGAACGCTTTGATGATGATCACGAGGAAGATCATGAGGAAGATGATCATGAGGAAGATGATCATGGGGATGAAGATCATGAAGAGGAGGGTGTTGAAGGTTTGCTGGAAAACAGCTTCGTCGAGTCTGACAATATCTCAATTGGCGCTCGTTGGTTCGGAAGTGAAACAAGTCGCATTGGGCTTTCATATTCGCGAATCGAGTCTTTGTATGGAGTTCCTGGACACGAACATGCAGGCGGTCACGATGACCATGAGGACGAAGAAGACGAACCCGATGATCATGAGGATGAAGATCATGAAGAAGACGAACACGAAGAGGTGGTTGTAATAGATATGAAACGCGACCGTTTTGATTTTGACTGGGACCTGTCTTTTGACGAGGGGCTATTTGAAGAAGCACAGCTTCGTTTCGGCTACACGGATTATGAGCATGCTGAAGTCGAAGGAGACGAAGTGGGAACGACCTTCTATCGTGAGGCTTGGGAGTTTCGAGTGGAAGCTTCTCGTGCAGGTGCAGGTGATACCTCACGCGGAGTTCTCGGCGCGCAGCTGAATCACTCGGATTTCGAGGCCACTGGAGAGGAGGCATTTATCGACCCATCGACAACAACTTCCCAAGCGATGTTTATCACCGAGCGATTTGGTGATGATAACTGGCATCACGAAGTGGGGGCTCGTTTCGAAGCCCAGCAGATCGATCCCGAGGGCGATCACAACAGTTATTCGAAGGAGGCTGTGAGTATCGCAGCGTCTACTTTATTGTCGTTGGGCGAAGATGCTTCGCTGTCGCTTGCTCTCCAGCGTTCGCAACGTCATCCAGATGCCACAGAGCTTTATGCAAAAGGAGCTCACCTTGCAACTCGCCAATATCAGTTGGGAGACGAAGGACTGGGTCTAGAGACGGCCCATGGCTTAGATCTGCTATACCGGAATGACCTTGGCTTGGGTCGCCTCTCGCTTTCTGCCTTCTACACGCGTTTTGATGACTTCATCTTCTCGGAAGAGACTGGAGAGGAAATCGATGAGCTTGAGGCTTTTCAATACGTGAGTGTCGATGCTGAATTCGTGGGAGCTGAGCTTGAATTCGAAAGCACGCTTTATGAGAATGGAGATTCTCGGGTGTTAGGCAGTCTGATGGCTGACTATGTGCGTGCGACAAATTTGGATTCCAACGATCCGCTGCCACGCATACCCCCATTGCGCATCGGTGCTAAGGTGGACTATGAATTCGGAAAATTCTCTGCGTCGATTATGTGGAAGCATGCTTTTGAGCAGAATCGAGTCTCAGAGCATGAGACGAAAAGCGACGCCTATGATATCTTGGACGTGGAGCTTGTGTGGAAATCGGGAGGTCGATTTGAGGTGTATTGCCGTGGGTCTAATCTGCTCGACGACGAAGTGCGTAATCACGTGTCCTTTCTTAAAGACGAGGCTCCGTCGCCAGGTCGTGGAGTGTCTTTAGGGCTTCGTTACCATTTCTAAGTTTGATAGAATTTAGGAACGATCGCTGCATACTTGAGAGGCTTTTTCTCTACAACTTTTCAGGGAATGAATAAAAAGGCCATTCGCTGGTGAGCGAATGGCCTTTTGTATTTAAATTCTTAATGCGTTATGCTCGCGGGAGACTTTGCATTATATTGCGCGAGTGGTTGCCGATACGTTCGAAGGTATTGACGATATCGAAGTAGATGAGCTCTGATTTTACTTCGCCTGAATTGGCGATCATGCGATTGACCGAGCGTTTGCGGAGGCGAGAACGGGTATCGTTGATCATCTTTTCAAGCTCGAAGGCGACCCCCATATCTTCTACGGTTACTCTCTGTCCGAGTTTTGAAATGTAGAATTCTATGAAGCGGTGTACAATGTCTCCGAATTGAACGACGTCGTTTTCGAGTTCTTTTGAAATCTCGCGATCCTTTTTATAGCGGTAGGCGGCACGAGTTGTGAGGCGGTGGCAGCAGTCGCATACTTCTTCGAGTTCTGCGAGAACGCGAAGGTAGGAACTTGCGGTTGAACGCGTTCCTTCGCTGACTTGGTCGTTGGAGCAGCGTATTAGGTAGTCGGTGACTTCTTTTGTTATTCCGTTACTTTCTTCTTCCATCTTGTCGAGTTTCTTAACCTCTATCGAGAGGTCTTCGTCTGGACGGTTGTAGATGTAGATGAACTTCTCGAACATGTTTTTACTGAGCTCTCCCAGTTTTTGGATGGCTTGGCGTGCTTCTTCGAAGTTGAGTTCACCAGCTGCGAGTCCGTAGGATGATATGTAGTTGTAATGAGCGACGCCTTCGGAATCGGCTTTGTCTTTGACCATCCATTCGACGAGGCGTGCGATTTGTGGAACGAACCAGATCAGGAGGAGGATGTTTAACATGTTAAACATCGTGTGGAAGAGTGCCATGTGCATCGGCAGGGCCTCACGTGTGGAGGGATCGCCAGGCATCAACGAGTCGACAAGATTTACGAAGGGGTAAAAGAGGGCGAGCATCCAGATAACGCCGATGGCGTTGAACATGAAGTGTGCTCGTGCTGCTCGTTTGGCGGCTGTGTTTGCGGTAAGAGATGCGAGGTAGGCGGTGATGGTTGTCCCCATGTTTTCACCGAGAATAATCGCCGCTGCATTGTGGTAGTCGATCCAGCCTTTGTACGCCATCGTGAGGGTAATCGCACCGGCTACGGACGACGATTGTACGATGATGGTTAGGATGACACCGAATGCCATGAAGAGAAGAATGGAACCGAAACCGTGTCCGGATAAATTAGAAATCCATTCTAGAACCTCGGGGTTATTTTTAATATCGGGTACAGCATTTTTGAGGAGGCTGAGGCCGAAGAAGAGGAGGCCGAATCCGGTGAGGAAATTGCCGAACTCTTTGAATGAGCGGCGTTTCGTGAAAGAAGCCGCTACGCCGATACCGATGATAGGGATGGCGATTTTTGAGAGGCTAAACTTGAAGCCGAAGAAAGAGATGATCCAGAAGGTGGTCGTGGTGCCGAGGTTGGCTCCCATGATAACGCCGATCGATTGTACGAGCGTTAGGAGCTGTGCGTGTACGAAACTGACGACAAGTACGGTCGTTGCGGACGAGGATTGTACGAGACAGGTGATAAGGAAGCCAGTCATGAGACCGGCGACACGATTTCCAGTCATCGAGCCCATTATTTTGCGGAGTCCTTCGCCAGAGAATTTCTGGATGGATTCGCTCATGAGGCGCATGCCGAATAGGAAGATACCGAGGCTACCTAGAATTTCGAAAAATGTGTACATGTTAGGTCTTTTTAAATGATTTTCGAAGCGTTGAAAATATGCTTCTGACCGAACCATGCACATGAGGAGGCTCTAGTAAACCATATGTTTGTTATGAAAATGATACAAAATTGTAGCGATAATTTTTCTTTAACTTGGATTTATGGGTGATGGGTGTTCGGCGTGTTTTGTTTTAACCACAAGAAGCACACAAGTATTGTAGTCATTTTTTTTTGGGGGGGGGGGAGGCACAGTCACCGCACCCCGCTGTTTAAAGAGATGTGGAGCCATGGCTAGATCTTTTTTAGAGAAGGGCCCAGCTGGCTTCGGTTTTGTTGGGGTAGTCATTGAAGGGGGTATTTTCTCCCGTTTGGGGCTCTATTATTTGCCAGCCTTGGTCTGTCCTGATTAGGATGAGTGTGTGGTAGGCATCTTCTGCTTGGATTCCGCCGAAGGGATTCGTTTGTTTGGTCTTGAGAATTGCACAGGGGACGTCTCCGCTGGTCATTCCACCTGATTGGGCGTTGGCTAATACGAGGAGGTGGCGGAAGGCGTGGCTAATATTGTCACAGTCACGACCTTCGCCAGAACCTAGGAGACCGTAGTTTGAGAAATAGGTTTTGGCGTAGGGAAGGAAGTCTTCTTTTAGCCATTTGAGAGAGGGGATAATGTAAGTGGAGTCGCTTAGTTCGAGTTGTTCAGGACGAATTTCGAAGGATGAAAGCAGTTCCCACTGGAGTGTTGTGGCGTCGATCGTGGCGACTGGTGCTTTGAAATCTTTTTGAACTGTGTTTAAGTTGAGAGAAGAGGTGTGGCTTCCTGGAAATTGAAGCGTCTGATTCTTTGGTCTTTGGGGTTGTTCTTCGGTGGTTGAAACGGCGTATTGCATCGCGATTGATCCATATTGTTGGGTCGAATTCGAAGCGTGGTACCGACTCGTGTTGGCACAGCCGCTTATCATCATTGTTGAGAGTACAATGAGTAGGCGTTTTGCGGTGCTGCGTATCGTGGTCGGCATGCGTCTTTATTGCATCGACCTTGTGGGGCTCACCTAAAGGCATTCCCTAGGAGCTGGGCTGACAACGCTTGAATTGGATGACTAAGTGTGCCATTCCAATCGGCTTCTTATGAGCGCTCTTCACGAAATGAGAAGGGACTCTCTATTTGATTTTGAATCCATCCAGTATGTCCACAGAGGCTCGTAAATTCGGAACCTTCGGCGGTGTCTTCGTCCCTAATGTCCTCACTATTCTTGGTGTGATTATGTTTCTGCGTTCCGGTTGGGTCGTGGGAAATGCGGGTCTGAAGAGTGCGTTGATTATGCTTTGTTTGGCGAACGCTGTGACGTTGGTGTCGGCGTTGTCTTTATCTGCGATTGCAACTAATACGAAGGCTCAGGGAGGTGGGGCGTATTTTCTGATATCTCGTAGTCTCGGTTTGGCATTTGGGGGGAGTATTGGGCTGCCGTTGTTTTTGGCTCAGGCTATTTCGGTGGCGTTTTACATCGTGGGTTTCACGGAGTCGGTGCAGTATCTATGGCCCCAAATTGATGGGCGGATGTTTTCGGTCGTTACTTTGGGAGTGCTTTTCGTGGTCGCTTGGTTTGGGGCGAATTTGGCGATAAAGGCTCAATTTTTGATTATATTGGTGCTAGGGCTTTCGTTGCTTTCGTTTTTTGGAGGATTCGAGGTCAAGGAGGGATGGAAGGCGACGCTCGATCCGGCGTATGAAACGGGGCAAAATTTTTGGACTGTATTTGCTATTTTCTTCCCTGCGGTGACGGGGATTATGTCAGGCGTAAGTATGTCGGGGGATTTGAAGGATCCCACGCACAGCATTCCCAGGGGGACCATTTGGGCCGTGGTGTTTACGTTTTTCGTCTATGGGGCTCAGTTGATTTGGCTGGCAATGACGGCTGATCGTAGTGAGTTGATTGGGAACAGTATGGTGATGAAATCAGGAGCAATTGTTCCTGAATTGATTATAGCTGGATTGTGGGCGGCGACATTGTCGTCTGCTCTTGCGAGTTTGGTTGCGGCACCGCGTACTTTGCAGGCCTTGGGGAAGGACCGGGTGTTGCCTCGTTTTCTGGCTCGTGGGCATGGGCCGTCGAAGGAGCCCCGTTTGGCATTGATTGCGAGTGCGTTGATAGCGTTGGTTTGTGTGGCTTTGGGGGATTTGAATTTGATCGCTCCTTTGATATCGATGTTTTTCTTGGCGACATACGGTGCGGTGAACCTGGTGGCTGGTTTGGAGCGGTGGACAGGGAATCCGTCTTACCGTCCGACGTTTCGTGTGCACTGGGTGCTTTCTCTCGTTGGTGCCTTGGCTTGTTTTGCGATTATGATTTTGCTGAGTCCTCTGGCGACGGCGTTGTCGGGGGTGGTGATTGTGGTGACTTATGTGATTCTTGCTCGCCGTGTATACACGACTGCTTGGGGAGATATGCGGAGCGGATTTTGGTTTTCGATGGCACGTATGGGCTTGTTGAAGTTTTCGGCGTCGAGGCAGCATGCTCGGAACTGGCGGCCGGCTATTTTGGTCTTGTTGAGCAACCTCAAGGATAGTGAGTCCCTCTTGCAGATGGGGCGGATGCTTGAAGCTAATCGGGGGATTTTGTTTTTGGCTCATATTTTGATCGGCGACTGGAAGGATTTGAGCCGCCGTCAAAGTGCATTGGTGAAGAGCACGGATGAGAAGATCGTCGAAGAGGGCTTAGCAGCGTTTTCGAAAGTGGTGGTTACTCAGAATTTTGATCAAGGTGTGTCCACGCTTTTGCAGGCATCGGGTCTTGGGAATCTTCAGCCCAATACGCTTCTTATCGAGTGGGGGAGTGGTTGGTTGAAGGACGAACACTTTGGGCAAACGGTGCGTCATTCACTGGAGATGGAGGCTAATTTGTTGGTGTTCTCGAGTGCACGATTGCGTGACAATCAGTTGTACTCGGTGATCGATGTATGGTGGTCGGCTCGGGCGAACGGGGCGATGATGTTGACCTTGGCTTACTTGTTGCAGAGCAATCGTTTGTGGAGAGACACTAAAATTCGTATTTTGCGTATTATTCGTGATGAAAATGGGCGTGAGGCTGCTGATGAAGGATTTGTGGAGTTGCTGAAGGAATCACGAATCGAAGCGGATACTCAGATCATCGTATCTGGGGAGCCCCCTTTGGAGGTGATTGCTCGTGAGTCCGGGCGTTCGCGTGCGGCTTTTGTGGGAGTGTCGATTAGAACTTTGGAAGATCCTGCTGGGCCATTGTCGGGGTATCGCGATATAGTTGATGCGATGCAGGGAAATGTGTTTCTGACTAAGAATTGGCACGATTTGGAGTTGTAGGAGGCGAAGTCGGGTAGTGGGAGATGAAACGCTCTTCGGCTGGGCTAATCTTGTAAAGCGTGGTGTTTTTTGAGCGTCGGGCGGGTACAGGCTTGCATTTTTGCCCCCTTGTGGCGTTTTTACTGCGTTTTCTGTTCTATAGGTTCTTATGAGCCGTAGGCGTGAAGTAAATTTATGCCGTTAGTGCATTTTGGGTCTTTGGGGCTTCAAGTGTGCATTGATGGTTTTTCACCCATAAGCACGATGCCAATACAACAACTTCCTAGTGACGCTCCTTTCACACCGGAGCAACTTCAGTCACTTAATTCAGTCTTTAGTACAGCGAGTTCCGAGCAGGTCTTTTATCTGCGTGGATTTTTGTCGGGCGTGGCTTCGGTAGGCGGAGTGACAGCAGGAGCGAGTGCTCCCGTTGCGGCAGCCTCAGCGGCAACCCCTTTGACGATTCTTTTTGGATCGGAGTCAGGTAATGCGGAGGGCTTGGCAGATCGATTGAAGGCTCAAGCTTCGAAGGCAGGCTTTAAGGTTAAGGTTGTCGATATGGCTGACCAGAAGATAGAGCAGCTCGATAAAATAGAAAACCTGCTTATTCTCGTAAGCACTTGGGGTGAAGGTGATCCTCCGGGGCGTGCGGAAGATTTCTTTGAGAAGTTTGCATCCGATGTGGCTCCAAAAATGAGCAAGACTCGTTTCAGTATCTGTGCTTTGGGCGATAGTGCCTACGCGGATTTCTGCGAGATGGGTAAGATCGCAGACAATCGTTTGATCGAATTGGGTGCAGAGAGAATTTATAACCGAGTCGATTGTGATGTGGATTTCGACGCCCCATATCAAGCGTGGGCAGATGGTGTGATCGGTAAATTGAAGGAAATTTGCAAGCCAGCGGCTGGCGGAGCTCCCGTTGCGATGGCCCCTGCGGCTGTTGCCGCTCCTGTTTATGGGAAGAGCAACCCGTTCCCGGCACCTCTATTAAATAAGGTAAATCTTAATGGTACGGGGTCGGCGAAAGAGACGATCCACGCTGAGATTTCATTGGAAGGTTCTGGTCTCACTTACGAAGCAGGGGATGCCTTGGCGGTTGTTGCTGAAAATGCGGCTGATTTAGTCGAAGCTTTCCTTAAGGCTGCGAAGCTCGAAGGTCGTGAGAATGTTGCTTTCGGTGATGAGCTATCAGTTCCTTTCGAACAAGTTCTTCGAACCAAGTTGGATTTGCGTACGGTAACGAAGTTGGTCTTGAAGAAGTACGCGAAAGCGAGTGCTAATGATGATCTTCTCGAGAAGGTGGAAGATAAGAAATGGGTCGACGATTACTCATGGGGCCGTGATTGGGCTGATGTCGTAGCGGACTATCCGACTCATGGAATGGGTGCTGGTGAGTTCCTGACGATTCTTCGTCCGCTTTCTCCACGTTTGTATTCGATCGCTTCTAGTATCGCTGCTCACCCGGATGAGGTTCACTTGACGGTTGGTACGGTGCGTTACGAGGCTCATGGTCGAGCTAAGAAGGGCGTGTGCTCGACATATATCGCAGATCTTTGGAATGAGGGAGAAACAGCGGGCGTCTATTTCCACCACAATAAGAATTTTAAGTTACCAGCCGATAAGAGCCTTCCTGTTATCATGGTAGGACCGGGTACTGGTATTGCACCATTCCGTGCGTTCGTTGAAGAACGTGCGGCTACTGAAGCGACCGGTAAGAATTGGTTGATCTTCGGTGATCAGCATTACTCGACCGATTTCCTTTATCAGACAGAGTGGCAGGAGCATTTGAAGAATGGTGTGCTTACAAAGCTTGATGTGGCATTCTCACGTGATCAGCCCGAGAAGATCTATGTTCAAGATCGTATCCGTGAACAGGGTAAGGAAATCTGGGAGTGGCTCGATCGTGGGGCTTATTTCTACGTTTGTGGCGATGCAACTCGTATGGCTAAGGACGTTCACCAGGCCTTGATCACCCTCATTTCCGAATACGGAAAGATGGATGTGAAAGAAGCGACAGCCTACGTGAAGCAGATGCAGAAGGATCGTCGCTACGGTCGGGATGTGTACTAGAAAATCGGTTATCGCTTAATACTTTCGAAATCAAAACGCTCGGTAGCACTTATTGCTCCGAGCGTTTTTTTGTAAATAAATCTTACGGGTTAATCTCAAATTTGACAGAATATCTTCTTTGGAAATTCCTTAGAATTGCCTGGGGAGAATGGTTTAACCTTACTTTAATACGAAAAGGACCAAGCTCGGATGAACTTGGTCCTTTTATATTGTGAGAGAGATTGCTCTTCGTTCTGTTTAGAGTCGTTTGATTTTGAAGATGTGGGCGGGGCTGATTTTGGGATCGAGCTTTATGAAGTTCTTGGAGCCGCTCCATGTATATTCCGCTTCGTAGGGATCGTTGAGGTCCTTGACGCTGAAGCTATCGTGCTCTCCAACGCCGATGTGATCGAGTGGGAGGTAGACGTTTCCGCTTTGGGTGTATTCCCAGTCCATGTTGACGATGACGAGGATTTGGTCGGTGCGGTCCCAGTTCTGCTTTAGGTAGCAGAGGAAGTGTGGGTTGTCGGAATCTGCAAAGAAGACGTTGAAGGTGCGTTGGAGGGCGACGTGGCTGTTTCGGATTCCGTTAACTCTGGCTATCTCGTCTTTGAGATTTCCGGGTTTATTCCAGTCCCATTGCTTGAGTTCGTATTTCTCGCTGTTGTTGTTCTCTTCTTTTCCTGGGAAGGGCTCGCAGTCCATTAGCTCGTAGGCGGGGCCGTAGATGCCGATGTTGGAGGAGAGAGTTGCGGCGAGAATGTAGCGGCCCATATAGACGGCTTGGTTCTTCACCTGTAGATCCTCGTGGAGGATGTCTGGAGTGTTGGGCCAGAAGTTGGGCCAAAAGTAGTCTTTGGTTTCCGAGGTGGTGAGCTCGGTGAGGTACTGCCTCATTTCTGACGGGGTGTTGCGCCAGGTGAAATAAGTATAGCCGTGGGTGAATCCACCCTTGGCGAGGTTGTACTTCCGCTTTGGGCGGGTGAAGGCTTCGGCGAGGAAGATGACTTCGGGGTGGTTTGTTTTGATCTCGAGTATGCACCAATTCCAGAAGTGGAGTGATTTGGTGTGTGGGTTGTCGATACGGAAGACTTTTACTCCGACACTGATCCAGTATTCGAGTACACTTTTAAGTTCGGTCCAGAGGCTTTTCCAATCTTCGGTTTCGAAGTTGATGGGGAGAATGTCTTGGTACTTCTTCGGTGGGTTCTCGGCGTATTGGACGGTTCCGTCTGGACGCCACTTAAACCATGATGGGTGTTCTTTGACCCATGCGTGATCGGGAGCACACTGGAATGCGATGTCGAGTGCGACTTCGATTTCGTATCGAGCGGCTTCTGTTATGAAAGATTGGAAGTCTTCAAGAGTTCCTAGCTCGGGAAGGATGTCCTTGTGTCCGGCACATGCCCAAGGGCTGCCGACGTCGGTTTCGGATGGGGTGAGCGTGTTGTTCTTTCCTTTGCGGAAGGCTTTTCCGATCGAATGGATTGGGGGGAAGTAAACGATGTTGAAGCCCATTCGATCAATTTCGAAGAGGCGGTTTTTTGCGTCGTCAAACGTTCCGTGGGTATCGGCGTCTGGCCCACAGGATCGTGGGAAGTATTCGTACCATGTGCTGAAGGCGGCGAGTTTGCGTTCTACGAGCAGGAGGCAAATGGGGGAAGTGCTTTCGAGTTCGCGATCGAGGAAGCGAGATACGAGCCAGCGTAAGTCTTCGCTATGAGCGGTGTCGATTCGGTTGCGGTAGTTGGCGTCGGGGTCTTTTAATATTTTGCCGTAGGCGTTGAGGCTTTTCTTGTCTTCGCCAGTGGCACGTTTGGCGGCGGCGAGTACGATGTCACCTCCAATGAGGAGCTCGACTTCGATGGGAGCTCCGCTTTCTAGCTTTTTGCCGAAGCCGTCGCGCCATGAGCCGAAGTGATCGATGGAGGCGATTACGGTGTATTCGTAGAGTGCAATTTCCCAGGGTTGGAAGTCGTAGGTCCATTCGTCGTTTCCGGCGTCTGCCATTGGGTTGCGTACCCAATCCTTAGAGCCTTTACGACGATGGCAAAATTCGACGGTAATGATGTCGTGGCTATCTGCGAAGGCACCGACACGCATTTTAATCGAATCTCCGAGGACGCGTTTCACGGGGTACTTCCCGCCGTCTACGTTGGGAGTGAGGTTCTCGATAACGACGCGTGAGCGTCCGGGAGCATTCTGAAGCGAATTCATGGGAATCGTTTTGTCGTGAATGAGGGGAGCCGTCTGGCCTCTAATTAAATGAGTGACTGGTAGAGCTCGTGAGTTTGTTGGGCGATCGAGGCCCAACTGAAGTGCTCGATGGCACGTTTGCGGCCAGCCTTGCCAAATTCTTTGCAGCGTTCGGGGTTCTCCATCAATCGATTGATTTGGTGAGCGAGGTCCTTTGCGAACGCTTCTGGGTGAAGGGGAGAGAAGGGACTTTCGTGGCTTTGGGCCAGAGGAACCAAGTATCCGGTTTCGTCGTGGTCGACGACTTCAGGGATGCCTCCTACTGCGGACCCAACGACTGGGGTTTCGCAGGCCATGGCTTCGAGATTGATGATGCCGAACGGTTCATAGACCGATGGGCAGCAGAAGACGGATGCTCCTGAGTAAAGTTTGATGACGGTTGGTTTGTCTACCATTTCATCGATCCAGAAGATGTCTTCGCGTTCTTTCTGGACGGCTCCGATGGCCGCTTTCATTTCTTGGGCGATTTCTGGAGTGTCTGGAGCACCTGCGCAGAGGACGACTTGGTATCCTGGATGCATGTGTTTGATCGCTTCGACGAGGTGGATGATCCCTTTTTGGCGGGTGATGCGGCCGACGAAGAGGACGTATGGCTTTTCTTTGTCGATGCCGAAACGCTCAAGGGCTTCGGTGGCATCTTGCTTGTAATATTCGTCAGGGTCGATGCCGTTGTAGATGATCTTCAGGCGGTCGGGGTTAACATTAAAGTGCTGCATTATGTCTGCCTTGGTCCCTTCGGATACGCAGATCACGGCGTCGGCCATTTCTATGGCCGTTTTTTCGACCCAGGAGCTGAAGTCGTAGCCGCCGCCAAGTTGCTCACGTTTCCATGGACGCAGGGGCTCTAGTGAGTGGGCAGTGATGACGAGAGGAATGCCATAGTTGAGCTTCGTCATTATGCCCGCCATGTGGGTGTACCATGTATGGCAGTGCACGACGTCGGCATCGTTTCCGTCTGTGTTGAAGTCGATGCCTCGTTGAATGCTTCCGAAGATGCTCGATAGGTTTGCGGGGTTTTTGTATTGGCTCGTGTCGAGACCATATCCTTTTGCGGTGAGTGAGCTTCCTTTGAGGTCTTGCTCTCCGTAGCAACGTACATCGACGTCGATCAACTTGGAAAGCTCTCGACTAAGGTAGTCAACGTGAACGCCTGCTCCTCCGTAAATGTTTGGAGGAAATTCGTTTGTGTAGAGTAGCGATTTCATACGAGTCGCGTATGAAAGGGATGTCGTTGGGGGATCGCAACCCAATTTAACTTACGAAAGGGTAATGATGTGGAACTATTAGGGCACTATTTATGGCCTTGTGTGTTTCGTTTTTGAGAGGCCGCTAAATCAGGATGAAATTTATCGCTGAGGAAAACGAGGACGCTCTGAAGGGTGACCACGAATCTTACGAATCATTCGAATTAGAAATACTGAGAGTCGTTTCTTGTGAACTAGTGTGAGCTCTTGGGACTAATCTCCGCTGAGGATGGATTTTAGGCTGTCGATATCGAGGATTTGGTTGAGGGAGTCTTCGCGTACGATGTCGTTGGCGAGTTCTTCCTTCTTGAGTTGGAGACTTTGAATCTTCTCTTCTACCGAATCGGAGCAAATGAGGCGGTAGGCGTTAACGGTATTTTTCTGTCCGATACGGTGCGTTCTGTCGATAGCCTGAGCTTCAACAGCAGGGTTCCACCATGGGTCGTAGAGAATGACGTAGGAGGAGGCAGTGAGGTTGAGTCCCGAGCCCGCTGCTTTCAGAGAAAGGAGGAAGGCGTCGACATTTGGGTCGGTCTGAAATTGGTCGACCAGTTCTTCGCGATTGCGTGTTTGACCGGTGAGCATCAGCTGGCGACAACCGAGGGTGTCGAGTTCTGCTTTGATAATGTGCAGCATTTCGACGAATTGACTGAAAATGAGAACCTTGTGTCCTTCTTCCATTAGGGAGGCGACGTGTTCCTTGAGGGCCTCGAGTTTGGCACTCTTGGCGGTCGCATAAGATGGATCGATGAGTTGCGGGTGACAACAGATCTGACGCATTCTAAGAAGAGATGCGAGGATGTTGAAGCGATGTTTACCTTGGTTGCCGGAGCCGGAAAGGTCTTGGATGTGTTGTTGGGCGATCTTGAGTTCTGCGTGATAGAGGGCGAGTTGCTCGTCTTCCATTTGGCAGGAGATGGTTTCTTCGATGCGGTCTGGAAGATCGGGGGCAACTTGCTTTTTGCTCCGTCGCATCATGAAATGGCGGACGCGTTTTGAGATGCGTTCGGCGGTAAGTGGGTCGGTGTCTTTGTATTGGCGTTTAAAGGCAGCTTGGCTGTTGAGAAGTCCAGGCATCGAAAACGAGAAAAGACTCCAGAGATCGAGGATTTTGTTTTCGATCGGTGTACCCGTAAGGACGAGGCGGTGTTCTGTTTTGAGAGCGAGGGCTGATTTGGCCGTCTGAGATTGTGGGTTTTTGATGTATTGTCCTTCATCGAGGACCGCTACGGTCCAGTCGACAGATTCGAAGAAGTCGCGGCGAATGCGGAGCTGGGAATAATTGGCGACGAGGATGTCGATTCCTGCTGCATCCCAGCTTACCTTGTTGACTGTATTGGGATCGAAGAGAGCGATTTCCAGGATTTGGCTGTGGCGTTTCACTTCGTTTTTCCAGACGTGCATGACCGATTTCGGGCAGACGACGAGAACGCGAAATGGAGTTTCTTCGGGCTGGCGGTGTTTGAGCCATGTGAGCCATGTGAGGCACTGAAGGGTCTTACCGAGACCCATGTCGTCGGCGAGTACGCCGCCGAAATTGTTTTGAGAGAGGTAAGCGAGAAACTTAAAGCCTTCGACTTGGTAAGGGCGAAGGTCGGTTTTGATTCCCTTAGGAAGGGCGGCCGATTTTGGTTTTTTGAGAGCGATGGCTCTCTTTTTTACTTCCTTGGCGAGGTCGGCGTAGCGTTTTTTATCTAGCTCGATATCCGCGAGTTGAAGGGCGTGGGCGGTTTGTTTCTCGTTTTGACTATCTTGAAAAGAGATTCCGAGGGTGTCGATGAGGGCTTGTTGGTTGGCGTCGAGTTCGGCCTCGAATCGTCTCCAGCCCTTGCCTTCGAGGTAGACGTATTCGCCCTTTGATTTTAGGAGGAGTGCGGCCTCTTGATCTGTGAGGGAACTGTCTATGATTTCTGGCTTTAGTTGGATATCGAACCAGTCGGGGTGTTCGGATGCTTTTATATCGAGAGCGTAGCGTCCCGAGGGGTGACTGTCGACGAGGGAGTCGAGTTCGTCGTCGGCGATGATTTGAATATTGGTTGGGAGGGACTGTATCCACTCTGAAAAGGCGTAGGGAAATCCGCTTTCTATTTCTAGGGTCCAGATTCCCGGTTCGTCTTCTTCGTCGAGATCGAAGTTTCCGATGTCGTCAAGGATGGTGCCTGAGTCGGGAAAGTCGAAGAAGGTTCCTTCTGAAATATCGGCGTTAGCGGCATCGGTTTCGAAACTGTTGGTGGCTTCCCATCCATCGGATCCCAGGATGAACCAATGGCCTTGGTCTTTGGATACTGAGTAAACTCGTATTTCTAGAATGCGTGCTGTTCCTTCTTCTTCTTTTTTGAGAGAGCAGTAGAGGCGGGTGTCCAAAGGGATGGCGACGACCTTGCCCTCCAGCTTTTCAGGTAAGGGGAGGTCTTGTTTGCGGAGGAAGAGAAGACCCTCTGGACTTTCTAGGGCGTCGGCAGGTATTTTAAAAGTTTGGTTGGGGCGGGCGTCCCCGATGAGCATGGAGGGTCCGGAGTAGAGTTGGTTATTGGCGAGGTAGAGTGGTATAGGCCCCGGGAGGTAATAGAGGTTATGTGGGGCATCGTCACCGTTGTCGAAAATGAGGTGGAGCTTGTATTCGCCTTGGTTGTCCGGTCCTCGTTTGATCCCGCTCCAAGCTAGTTTGCGATCGGAAAATGAGAACGTTTCGCCGTTGCTGCCTACTATACTTTCCCGTGTATCGGGATGTTGGAGGAGCTTGTTGACGAAGGAACAGTCGACCGGGCGGTCGAGGTCGATGCGGACACGTTGAGTGAATTTATAGTATTCGCGAAAGAGGCTGCAAAAAATTTGGCTCTGAGGGAGGAAGCGTTCGAGGAAACCGTAGTCTTTTTCGAGCCAGCGTACGAGGACCTTGCCTTCGGTTGTGTCCCAAGAGTCTTCGCCTTCACTGCGTGTTTCCCAGCGGAGGGATTGGCCGGCCAGTTTGAGTCTTGTTTCGATGAGAGCGTCGCCTGTTGCGGTGTTCGCTTGCGAGAGATTTCCGAGGCGGTTGCGCCAGAGACGGGCTTGTTTTTTTTGTTCTCTGCGGCGACGGGTTTCGTAGAGTTCGTCGATACGTGGATCTTCAGAAAGAAAGTCGGGTAGTGAAAGTTCGCAATCGAGGAGAGCGGTTGCGATGTAGGGCCAAAGTTCGTAGGTGTCGGCTGGTTTTTCGGTCCAATCTGAGATGGAGTCGGAGCCACGTTTTATGAGAGCTTTGTTGGATTTGTATTTGGAGACGTCCTTGAAGGTGAGTTCGTCCTTCCAATCCAGCTTTTCGTGGATTGAGGCGATGATATCGAGGATTTCTTTTTCGCCTAGGTTGAGGGGGCGTTTGAGTTCGGTCTCGAGTTCTTGGATCCAGGTTTTTATTGACTTAGGCATACGTTGAGTGGGAATAGTAAACGCTAGATTCGGGAAGAGTGATTGCAATGGTCATTCGGTGAACGGGCATGCTTTTTACATGCTGTTATAAAAACAGCCTGTTCGGTGAGGAACAGGCTGTGACATTCTAAAGTAGGTTTAGTGGCGCATTTTCTAGAACAACGCTTCGTCTAGCATGGCGAAGAGTTCTGCTTCGGTAACGCGTTTTTGCTCTGTGGTATCACGATCGCGGAGGGTGAAGGAGCCGTCTGTTTCGAGGGTTTCGAAATCGATGGTGACACACCATGGTGTTCCGATTTCGTCCATACGACGATAGCGACGACCGATTGCACCGGAGGCGTCCCAGAATACGTTGTATTTGCGGCGAAGCTTTTCGTAGAGCTCTTGAGCGCGGGCAACGAGTTCGGGCTTGTTCTTTACGAGAGGCAATACCGCGATCTTGTAAGGAGCCACGCGTGGGTGGAACTTCATGAGAGTTCGCTTTTCTCCGCCGATTTCGTCTTCGGTGTAGGCGGCGGTGAGGATTGCGAGTAGCAGACGGTCGACTCCGAGCGAAGGCTCGATGACGTTAGGAATGTATTTCGACTTGGTAGCCTCGTCGAATATTAGCATGGACTTGCCGCTGTGCTCTTGGTGTTGAGTGAGGTCGAAGTCGCCACGGGCTGCAATACCCCAAAGCTCTTGTTCGCCGAAGGGGAATTTGAAAGTTATGTCCGTGCAAGCCTTGGCGTAATGAGCGAGCTTTTCGTGAACGTCGCGGCCGATGTGCTCGTCGGTGAAGCCGATCGATTTGAGCCAGTTTTCACAGT
>CAWVWU010000017.1:0-29180 GCA_963933925.1 uncultured Puniceicoccaceae bacterium | reverse complement strand
CCTAACACAGAACTATACCACCTGAAGTTTTAACAAGAAGTGGGACATCCCCAGAGCTAAACCAAGGGTGCAGCATCATGGACTTGAAAATAAAAAGAATGAAATCAAAAGTTTCATGCTACAGGTAATACGTAATAAATAGCACCACAGATTCATCTATTTGTTCAGAAGAACATTAAAGCTCTAAATAAAAGAATCTCACCACCATGTCACAAACCCAAACCCTATCTCGTCATCACTAGTGAACCATCATCCACAACTTAAAAGACGAGAAAACAAGACATGCAAAACATCCAAGAAAAAGCCATCGAAGAGCTCAAAGGCTTACAGGCTCACTACGACTACGACGCATCCTACCTTTACGAGGATCTTTACCAGGCCACTCCTACTGGCTTCGAAAAGTTCTACAATTTCATGCCACTCTCCCAACATCGAGACGAAGCTCCCATTGACGCCTATCTAACCGCTTACCTCATCTCAACCCAAGCCGCCGACTGCGGTCCTTGTCTTCAACTCGTCGTCAAAATGGCCAAGGAAGCCGGCCTATCCAGCCAGCTCGTCCAATCCACCCTCAACGACGGCCACGACCTCCCCGATCATCTTAAGCTCGTCCGCCGCTACGCACTCGTAGTGGCCAATGCCGAAGCCCTAGATCCCGAGCTATTCGCCGCGATGATCGAAACCTACAACAAAACAATCGTCGCCGAACTCGCACTCGCCATCGCCTCCGCACGCGTCTTCCCCACCATAAAGCGTGCCCTCGGCAAAGCCCAAAGCTGTGCATTGACAGCCCTCGAGGTATAGCAGTATCCCACACCATAGATCTCATGGACATTGACCACTTCGAAACCTACCGCTCCCTCCTCCACGGCATCGCCTACCGCATGCTCGGGTCCATCGCGGAAGCCGAAGACATTGTCCAAGAGACCTATCTCAAATGGGCCGACCAAGACCACGCCAAAATCCAATCCACTCGCTCTTGGCTGGTCACCGTTTGCAGTCGCCTCTCCCTCGACCGCCTCAAGTCCGCCCAGTACCAACGCGAGACCTACATCGGCCCCTGGCTCCCCGAACCTCTCCTTGTTACCGAAGAGAGCCCAGCCAAGCAACTCGACGTCGACGACTCTGTAACCACCGCACTCCTCTACACTCTGGAACGCCTCACGCCCTCCGAACGAGCATCCTTCCTCCTGCACGATATTTTTGGGTACAGCTACAAAGAAGTTTCAGAAATCCTCAAAAAATCCGCCCCGACTTGCCGCAAACTTGCCTCCCGCGGCAGAGCCCAGGCCAAAGAAGACAAACCCCGCTTCGAAACCAACCCCGACAAACACCAGAATCTCCTCCACGCATTCTTCGGTGCCGCCAAAGACGGCAATCTCACCCAACTCGAGACAATGCTCGCCCAAGACGTCACTCTCATCTCCGACGGAGGAGGCAAAGCATTCGCCGCCCGCAAGATAATGCACGGATCGGCCATCATCAGCACCTTTTTCATCAACATCAACAAACAGGCCGCCAACTCTGGAAACGACTACCAATACCGCACTATATGGTACAACGGCTCCCCCGGCCTCGTCCTCTACGAAAACGGCACCCCCGTCACCGCCATCAACATCGAAATCTCCAACGACCAAATCACTGCCTTCTACATCCACCGCAACCCCGACAAACTTCAGGCCTTCAATAACAAATAGAAATCAAACCACTCGCATAGTTCTCAGAGCGAACCAAGATCCAAAGCTAAGAATACACGACCCTCACAGTAAATTCAAATGCCCCAAGGCTAAAACTCAACCGTCAAACGAAGCCAACACGACATGGGCTCATAGTAGATCTGAACCAATAGGCGATCTGTATCCACAAATAAAGCGATGTCATCCTTCTGACCATCCAGAAAGTTAAAGATATTCAATTGAAGACGAAATCCCATCCGGGCCATCTCCCACTGGTATTTAAAACCTACCAGACATCAACCGGCCCCTTGGGAACCTTGATCTGCTCCTGAACCGGAGTCGCATCAGTAATCGATGAATACGGATCAGCGGGTGCATATCGTGGCAGAAGTTCACCTTCATCATCACAGAAACGCTTACGCCATTCGAGATACCGCTCCAAGATCGATTCAAAGAGCTCCATCGAATCAAAACGAACCACCGCGTCCTTAAACATCTTGGCCGGACCAAATTGCTTGGCATACCATACGGCCACCTTTCGGAAATGAATACATCCGCGTTCCTCGCCGTAAAACTCGATCATCCGTCCCAGATGCTCACGCATCAAATCTAGACGCTCCTCAAAGCGAGGACTCGGAATCAACTCCCCACTTTCCAAATAATGTTTCGTCTGCTTAAAAATCCACGGATTATAAAACGCCCCGCGCCCCATACTCACTCCATCGCAGCCCGTACGCTCCAACATGATACGTGCGGCCTCAGGAGTCGTCACATCTCCATTGCCAATTACCGGAATCGAGGAGACAGCCTCCTTCACCTTGCGAATTCCATCCAAATTAACGTTACCCGAAAAACCCTGAGCTCGTGTTCGCCCATGAACAAACACCGCCGTCACGCCTACATCCTCTAAAGCCTTCGCCAACTCAGGTGCCGTAATATTCTGCTCATCCCAGCCCAAACGCATCTTCACGGTCAAAGGAATATCCAGCACATCTACCATGCCCTTCACCAACTCCCTAGTGTGGCACATATCCTTCATCATCGAAGAGCCACTCCCTGTCTTAACAACCTTCTTCACAGGGCAGCCCATATTGATATCGATCGACTGAGCACCACGCTCCTGCACCATCAAAGCCGCATCGCGCATCTCCTCCTTGACCCCGCCAAAAAGCTGAACCGACATCGGCTGCTCACGAGGATCCGTCGCAATCATCTTAAACGCCACCGGACGCTTTTCCAAAAGCGAACGGGCATTCACCAAGTCGGTCGTCACCAATCCCAATCCTCCTAAGCCCTTAACCGTCAGACGGAAAGGCAGGTTCGTATACCCCGCCAACGGAGAAAGAAACAAATTCGACTCGAGCTCTAGATTCCCAATTTTCATGATCGTACCCTACTCCATTTCAACTCCCCCCAAAGAGACAATCAAAAACGTGCCCATATCGATTCGCTATTAAGCAATCCAAACCAGAGAAAAAGGCCCGTACTCTCAGGAAAGTAGAAGTCCCTTAGAACATAGACTCACCCACAGCCACAGCCGCTTCCACATGAACCGCCGTTCATCGTAGGCAAAGGACCTGGATCTGAAACAGGGGTATGCGTATCAGGCTCGCTTTGCAGCCTTTCATCGCTCCCGCAAAAGTCTGCGACCTCGCAGATTAGCTTGTAACACGCATCCTCAGATAGTCCGAGCAATGACGCCGTATAGATCAAGCAATGTTCGTCCCCAATAATGTCTCCATAATTCAATAAGGGCAGCATATAGGCGATTGCCGCCATGGCGTAGTCGGGACGATCCTTTAAAATCGGGCGAAGGTAGATCACCTTGGCATGGGCCTCAGTAGATCGGAAGTCCTGCTCGGGTTGCGCAAATTGATGAGGAGCCATTTCGGCCCCATACTCAAAAACGATCCGCGTTGGGTAGCGCACACAATCGCGGTCGGCTAAAAAAGCATCTAGATTATCCATTCCAAGATTAGGATACTTGGCATGTGTTTCGATTCCGCGTTCAAGGATGTGAGACAAGAGACTGTCCTCTCCCTCTTTGATTTGCTCATCAGGGGAAAGGCTACGAAATTCTTGAACGGGGTCGGTAGACATAATCTAGGGAATAGATCGTTAAGCCCTGCGAGAAAAGCCAAATCCGAAATGGCGTTCCCGCAGAACCGTAAACTCTGAGCACTTATTACTTATAACGTGCTTTAAACTCGTCCTGAGCCTTCTCGCGACGTGCCTTCTCTTCTGGATCAGTCTTGTTGATGAACCAACGATGGTTCTTTCCATTCAAAACGTCCGTAAGCATCTTATCCAAGTTCTCAGCAGCTGCCTTCTTCTCGGCATCTTCTGAGTGGAGGTTATCCTCAATCAAATCTCGTAGTTCTGGGATGTAGTCAGAATAGAAGTGCTTCGCAACTTCATAGGTACCGTGCCAGTGAGTGTAATCAGGTCCCATCATCGATGCACCGTGGCGAGCACGACGACCTTCATGGTGCCAGATTTCAAACCAAGTAAAGTCGATCTTGTTGCTGAACTTAGGCTTATTAAGAAGCGGTTGTGCGGCATTATAAAGAGCGAGGCCTGGCTTAGCGAATTTCTCGTGATAAAGGTCAAGCAAGCCATTGTACTGAATGTAAAAGCTATCGATGAAGTTCTGATTGTGGCAGCTGATACACACATTTTCCATATTCGCACGACGTGTTTGCCAAGGTACATTAGCACCGGGCAGTCCCATTTTCGCATCCGAAACTTCAGGACGAACGGAGATCGGAGGACGGTTATTCCAGCTGATACGCATACCGACATCGTGAGTAACGGGTTGGTCTGGCGTCGCGCTCATGTGACAAGTCGCACAGGTTGGTGCCGCATCATAATCTTCACCCACAATCCATTTTGGACTGTCTAGGTTCATTTTATCAACATTTGCGTAGTAAGCGATACCGTGCTTGGACTCGTTAAAAATTTCCATCTGTGGATGGTCAGGTCCCATGTGGCACTTACCACATGTATCCGGTGTACGGGCTTGAGCCGCAGAAAAGTCGTGGCGTGTATGACAGGCTGTACAAGAACCTTCACTACCATCTGGATTGATTCGGCCGATACCAGTATTTGGCCATGTCGCTGGGTCGAGTTGACCACCTTCAAGGACCTTTACTTCAGAACCGTGACACTGCCAGCATCCATTTACCGCAGCAGCAGAAACGCCATGCGGGAAGCCTGGAGTTACCATGCCGTTGTTACCTTCAACCACTTCGGCCAAAATATTATCTAGAGAACCAAGAATTCGTCCCGCCTTCGCGTGATGAGATCCAGCAAATTCGTGTACTTCATGCTCGTGACAACGGGCACAATCCTTCGGAGACACGATGATCGAGATCAACTCACCATGGTGCTCAAAACCGTCTATATCTTTTTCCGACGCCGAGTGACATTCGAAACAACCCACATTCGCCCTGAAGTGATGACTGTTTCCCCATTGTTCATAGGCACCTCGAGTCTCTTCCTTGTGACATTCAACACAAGCCTTCGACTGCGGTGATAATTTCTTCATAGTGAAGCCCGCATAGGAGCTCGCCGCAAGCGCCACGACCACGAAGAGTGTTAGTTTTTTTCGGATACTTTTCATTGTCTCTTTGGTAAGTTTTAGTCTCAACAATATTATAGAATCATTTTGCCTTGAGCTGTCCCTTCAAAATCGGAATAGCCACATGCAAGGACCAGGTATAGACGAGTGCACCGAACGCCCAAATCCCCATACAAACTAAGGTCTCGTTAACAGAAGGAAGATACTCGACAATCTGCCCCAATGGAGTCGGAACGAATCCAGGAATAATCAAGCCCATCCCCTTCTCAATCCAGATACCAACGAACAGAAGCACACAGGCCAAATTCAACCACCCGAGCTTTCTGCTCAATGGAGTCAGCAGCAAAATCATTGCGATACAATTCATGCTGATGGCCGTCCAAATCCACGGCACCAAACTATCATAGCCATGCAATCCGAAGAACAAATAATTCGCCGAAGCCACATGATAGCTTCCGGTATAGAATTCCGCAAAGACTTCACAACCGAGTAAGAACAAGCTTATCAAGAGGGAAACCGTAACGATCTTCTTTAGAATAAATATCGGCTCATCTCCAATCCAATAATTAGTGAACTTTCGAATCAACTGGAACGTAACAATCAGCAACGCAGGCCCCGCAGAGAAAGCAGAAGCAAGGAATCGAGGAGCAACAATAGGATGGTTCCAGAATGGACGACCCCCAAGACCCACATAAAGAAAGGCCGTCACCGTATGGATGCTGATTGCCCAAACAATTGCGATAAAGACAAAAGGAATATAAAAGAGCTTCGAAGGAGCCTTACCTCTGTATTTCGAATACAACAGGTAACCGCAAATATGCATATTCAACAAAAGGTATCCATTGAGTGCGATCACATCCCAAGACAGCATAGACATCGGAAAGTTGAATTTCCCGAAAGGCGGCAACATATGGTGAAAGCGCTCCGGATGCCCCAAATCGACGGTAACAAACAGTAAGCACATGATGATTACCGCCACTGCCATCAGCTCGCCGATCAGTACCACATCTTTCATGGCCTTCATCTTATAGACATAGGCCGGAATCACGAGCATCACGGCCGCGGCCGCCATCCCCACTAAGAAGGTGAAGTTAGCTATATAAGCACCCCAGGAAACCTGGTCGGTCATTCCCGTCGTACTCAATCCCTCTACGAACTGATTCATATAGGCTCGAAGCCCAATCAGAGACAAAACCGTCAAGGCCGCCATCCAAAGGTAGTAACGAGAACTCCCCTGAAACGATAAGCGCCAAATGCGAAAGATAAATATGAGATAGTTTTTCATCCAATATCAGGTATCGAAGAAGTAGTAGAAACGTGGATTAGTGCCGACTTCCTCCTTCAGAATATAGACACGCTTATTCTGTAGAATATAGTTAATTTCGCTCTCTGGATCCATGATGTTACCAAATACGCGAGCACCGGTCGGGCATACTTCCATACACGCGGGATACTTTCCGGCTCGAGTCCTCTGGAGACAGAAGGTGCACTTCTCAACGACACCCTTTGGACGGATTCGATTACTCAAGTAATTCTGATTTGGATTAATAACATTCGCCGGAATCTTTGGCTTTTCCCAATTGAAGCGACGAGCATCGTACGGGCACGCCGCCATGCAATAGCGGCACCCGATACACCAATTGTAATCGATCGTCACAATTCCGTCAGCCTCCTGCCAGGTCGCATTAACCGGACACGCCTTTGTACAAGGTGAATCACGACACTGATGACACTGCACTGGCATATAAAACTTGTCCTTACGAGGCACTGTCTCCGCGTCGTAATACTGATTCGCTGTTTCGACGTTTATTGATCCCTTGTCCAATTCGAGGACTCTGATATACGACATTGAAAGATCGTTTGGATCTTCACGGCCCTGGTTGTTCTCGGCCAAACAAGCATGTGCACATTTCCGGCACCCCACACAACGGGTCAAATTAAGAGCATACGCAAAGCCAACTCCATCCATAGGTTTCAAATCCTGGATAGTCGGCATTACACCGTAATCGTCCTTACACTTTTGCTCCAATCCAGTGATGATCTTTTTCATCTGCTGTGGAGTCACTTCGCTATAGTGCTTCTGCAAAAGATCGCTTAGAGTAATCTCCCCTTTCTCTAGCTTCAGAAGAGGTTGCAAGGCAGCGACCAAACCAGACATACCAACCAATGACGCAGCCGTCCCTTTCAGAAAGGTACGTCGCGATACAGGCTTAATCGATTCCTCGATTGTCTTTGGTTTATTGTTTTTTTGGGAATTACTCATTGAAAGTGGGAATCTCGCGTTGATGTATATTAATGATGCTCAACAGGGGCACCATGGTCCTTATTTGCATTCGCCGCTCGCTTCGGATAGGTAGGCGGAGCCAAGGGCTTGATCGGCGGAAAAGCTGGTTTATGCGGATCATGACATTGGATACAGCGGAGCTTTTCCTTCGGTCCCTTCGTAGCATCCCAATATCCGTTTTGTCGTCCATGCACGCCCGCTTTCCAATCTCTGTACTTCGGTCCATGACACTTCGCACAAAGCAGCGTCACATCATGTTCCGGAATTTCAGCCCCATCGTAATCGACGAATACATTACGATTCTCTGGATGGTGACAGTTTAGGCAGTAACGGTTATTACCATGATCTAGGTGGATGTCTTCATGCTCGACCTGGATCTCCGAGCGATCAAAACGAGGATCCTCAACGTGCTGATGGCATTCCATGCAATCGTACGACCACGTCATTCGCTTCAAGTCCAAACCTAGGATTTCGCGCGGCGGATGCTTCTCCAAATGAGAATCGTCAAACACGGGAGCCTCCACTGTTGATTCATCTGGAACTGCCAACGATTTCTCGTCACTCGCCCACAATAGTGAAGCCAAAAACGCGGACCCTACCAAAGCAGAGGCCGCTAGTTTTATTCTAAATGATTTCGTCGATTTCATCACTGAGGGCGTGTGTAATCTACACTTGCCTCGGGTGCATGGCACTGGAGACACTGAGAACGTTCGGGGTGACTGGTTCGGATCTTATAGTATCCGGTATCACCATGGCAGGAGAGGCAATTCTCTCTCATGAAAATTTTATGCGGAACCGTAGGCGGCGAATAATCGTTATCCCTTGAACCTGCACCGGGAAAATCCAAGCCGAACCAATCAGACTCAACAAACAGCTCACTCTCCGGTCGGACCTGAGAAACATGACACTGCAAACACTGTGAGTACACCTTGTGGGGAATCGGGCGAATGGATTTCCACTTCTTGGCTAAATCTGTCTCTGGAGCATGACACCCCATACACTCACCCTGCTTCTTATCATTATGCGGATTAGGCGGCGGAGCATAGAGAAACGATCGATCTTTTGTAATCTCCGTTCCCACCACGGCAACGCGATTAATCGCCTCAAAAAGAGCGGGCACATCTGTCCCCTCTTCCACGGCCGCAATCTCAGAAACGAGGATTGCTTCATGAGCGGAAGCCTTGCCTTCCTTCGCCTTACCTATCACCGCAAGGAGCGACAACGCAGCAAGGCAACTTAAGAGAACCGGAATCCGGTAAGGGACTTTTTCGCTCAATACCAACATGGTCCTAAACCTTTTCGATCTTTACCGCACACTTCTTATAGTCTGGTTCCTTGGAAATAGCACAGTACTCGTGAAGTGTTACCTTATTAATAAGAAGGTTCTCGTCAAAGAACGGCACAAAGATGAGTCCCTCCATAGGAACAGACCGACCATTAATCCACGCATCCAATACAAGCTCACCACGCCGAGAGGTGACCTTCACCTTGTCTCCGGTCGAAATCCCCATGCGGTCAGCATCCTTCGGATTGATCTCTACATAAGCCTTCGGCATCGCACTGTTCAACTGCTTTACGCGTCGGGTCATCGTTCCCGTATGCCAGTGCTCTAGAACGCGTCCCGTACAGAGCCAAAGTGGGTACTCTTCGTCAGGTACTTCTGGTGGTGGCATATACGGACGAGCCCAAATACGTGCCTTCCCCTTTTCATCGGGTCCCCAATAGAAGTCGACTTCAGAGCCGGGCTTTACATACGGATCTTCACCCTCAACAAAGCGTCGAGGAGTTTCCTTCCAAACTCCAGAAGGCTGTTCCACAACCGGCCAACGCATACCACGAGATTTCACGTATTCATCATACGGAGCCAAATCCTTCTGCTTCAAGGTCGTCAAAGGACGGTACTCTTCGAAAAGCAACTTATCGATATTGTGCTTCTTAAATACTTCCCATTTCCAGGATTCTATAATCTCTCCCTTTTCATCACGGAAAGTGAAAAGGAATTCTCCATCAACATTCGTCATTCCCGGGTAGCCGAGCTCATACAAACGATGTGCCACGGCCAACATCTGCCAGACGTCATCACGGGCTTCACCCGGAGCCTCAACCATCTTGAACCACTGCTGAGTACGGCGTTCGCTATTTCCGAAGACACCATTTTTTTCCACCCACATGGCTGATGGAAGAACGAGCGTTGCCAGTTTCGTCGTCGCAGTCGGATAGATATCAGATACAACCACAAAGCGTTCTTTGAGCTTATGAGAAATCTCATTGAGGTTTGGCATCGTTTGCCCCGGATTCGTCACTTGTACCCAAACCCCTTTCAAGCGATCTTCATCGAGTGCTTGAAACATCGCGACCGCATGGTGACCTGGCTTGGGATTAATGCGTCCGCGAGGAAGCTTCCACGCGTCCTCTACCTGGTTGCGATGCTCCTCCTTCATAACAACGCGCCCACCAGGCAATGCGTGGGAAAGTGTTCCCACCTCACGACAAGTACCACAGGCACTGGGCTGACCAGTGAGTGAGAATGCTGTCTTACCAGGAGCTCCAAACTGTCCCGACAAGAAGTGTACATTGTACACGAGATTATTAATCCAAGTCCCGCGGGTATGCTGATTCATTCCCATGCACCAGAAGGAAAGGATCTTCTTCGTCGGATCGGCAAAACGTGATGCGAGCAACTCAAGCTTCTTTCGAGAAACCCCTGCCACTTTCTCAACGTATTCAGGAGTATACGTCTTCAGCCATTCACGATATTGCTCAAACGTCATTGGCTTACCGACCTTATCTTCTCCCTGACGGAAGAGACAATGCTTCTTAACCCAGTCCTTGTCGTACTTCTCCCATTCAATCAAGAGGTGGCAAATTCCATTCGCGATCGCCAAATCTCCCTGAGGGATAAATTCGATGTAGTGATCACAGTTCTCGGTAGTCCGCGTACGCCGTACGCTCAAATCGAAAATCTCAATCTTCTCGCCCTTCAAACGACGGTCCACAATACGGGACCAAAGAATCGGATGCATCTCCGCCATGTTGTTGCCCCAAAGGACCACGGTATCAGTTACATCGAAATCATCGTAGCAGCCTGAAGGTTCATCGACACCATAAGTCGTCAACATCCCGGTAACCGCACTCGCCATACACAAGCGTGCATTGGGATCGATCTCATTACTACCACAGCCTCCCTTAAGGAACTTCATCGCGGTATAACCTTCGGGTATTGTCCACTGCCCCGATCCGTAAATCGCAAAATCCTTATCGTTGTCCTTTACGAAATGAGCAATCGTATCGACCGCCTCTTCCCAAGAGATGCGTTCGAAGCGGCCATTGCGCTTAATCAATGGATAACGCAAACGATCTCGTCCATACATCGCCGCTCCCGCATGGTAACCTTTTGCACACAGTAGGCCTTGATTCACCGGATTCTCACGGTCACCTTGTACCGCAACCACACGACCGTCCTTAACGCCGACCATCACGCCACAACCCGTCCCACAAAAACGACAAGGGGCCTTCTGCCAGGTCAACCCATCTTCTGGATCCGCCAACGCTCCCTTCGCGGCTGAAGTTTGAACAATGCTAGCCGCAACTGCTAAAGCTGACGTGAGTAGAAAATCTCTTCTTTCCATTATTTTAGGGGTCCTGCGGGAACACGCATGCGCTCTTCTTCCGAAACATCTTCAAAGTTATGATAAACCAATACCGATTGCTCCACACCCTCCATAGCATCCAATAGAGCACCGACATCGCGTGAATCGCGTTCGGTTTCGGTATAAACCGAAAGCGGAATCGAATGAGAATGCACCTCACCCATACGTGCGTTCTCCAGTTGTTCTAATTGAGCTACGACGTGATCTATTGATCCGTCGCTAGCTTTCACAATATAAGCGGAAACAGGCATACAGCGGGGGATTTAGGAGCGAGGGGGGGGGGGTTAATACTACTTTTAGGAGAAAAAGTGGAAGCACCGTGACCCAGCCACAACCTAAAATCAAGATATTATACTCTTTATTACTTTATTTAAAGTAGAGCAGTAATATCTCACCATATAGCCAGCTATACACGAAACGCTTATTCGCGTCTTAAATCGCGACTCATCAAGTCACCTAACGCAGCACGCGGTGCCTTATCTTCGTACAAGATTCGATAGACTTCATTAAGAATCGGGGCGTCAATCTCCAGTGCAGCACATTTCTCAAAAAACGCTTTCGCCGTACGATAACCTTCCACCGCAGTTTTCTGGGTCGCTATAATTTCCGAGGCCGCTCCTCCACGAGCTACAGCTTCTCCAAAGGTTCTATTGCGACTCCAATCGCCATGGCACGTTGCGACCAAATCACCAAATCCACTCAACCCATAAAAGGTTTCAGCCTTCGCTCCCAAAGCCAAACCCACTCGAGGCATCTCGGCTAAAGTACGAGTCAGCAACGCAGCTACCGCATTGTCACCGAGACCAAGTCCTTGGCAACAGCCCGCAGCGATCGCATATACATTTTTGAGGCATCCGCCTATCTCCACACCCTTGAGATCATCACTCAAATAAAGACGCAAATTCGCGGCACTAATCGCCTCCTGAGTTTGCCGGGCACGCTCTTCAGTGGTCGCAAGTGCCAAGGTCATCGCCGTCGGCTTACCGGCTGCAACTTCACTGGCGAAGGTTGGACCCGAAAGACAGCCTACGTCACAACTCGGCAGCAATTCCGCCATAATTTCACAGGGAGACTTACCAGTCGCCAACTCCAAACCCTTGGCCAAACTAACCAAAACTGGAGTCATTTCCATTTTTTCGAAATGGGGTGCTAAGCGTTCACACCACGCTCGAATCGCGTAAGAGGGCGTGCCAAAAAATACGATTTCGGCCCCATCCAACGCTTCAAAATCATCATCGAATATCGCCACGTTCCCCTTAAAAGGATAGCCGGGCAAATAATCGCAATTTTCATCGTCCTCGCGCATTTTCACGGCTTGCTCTACTCGACGCGGCAAAAGCCCCACTCGATGACCACAGGACGCTGCATGCAAGGCCATCGCAGTGCCCCAAGCACCTGCACCCACCACCGTAATTTTCAAACGACTACTCATTTGAAATTCATGAAACCATCCTCCCCACCAAAAGCAACACGCGAACACGGACTAAGCACCTTACAGATCAACCTTAAGCGCTCTACCGTACTCCAATCGAAGTATACTGCGCATTTTACTTCGAATTACTTAGCTTATTGAACGTTTGGACGATAATAACGTCTTGTATAGTGAGAGTGTTTACACACAATATTTACGAACATGTGGTCCGTCATAAAAAGCCTATTCAGAAAAAAGCCCGTGCATAACGCGCGGCTCTTGGATCGTGCTCACAATGATTGCCGTGTCCATAACGCTCAATTCGTAAGCTTCCTCAGCAAAAGCGGATTTCGCCAACGGGCACTTGCTCAACACGACAAAACAAAACGCATTAAACAAGCCTTCGGCTTTGTTTTCATGTGGAGCCTCATCCTCGGCTTTGTTTGGGTAGCGATCGAAAGCACCCAATCACTCGAACTCTTTTAAAGAGTTCGACGAGTAAAAGAACTTCAATGAAACCGCGGAAATCCCAAGCGGTCAATGGCAGCAAGTTTGCTGTACCTCCTCACTCTACGCCTCTTAGATAATAAGAACGACGAGCGGCCACAGACCTCTATCTCAAAAATGGTGTAGGGTTGAAATGAAACGTCAACAGAGGGACGGTACCACACGCAGGACATTTTCGATTATTGATAGCACCTAGTGTCGCAAAAACGACGCACTTCCACTATTTCCACCTCGCGGCTTAAGGAGCCGATGCAGCAGGCATATCATCGCCGCCTTCATTCGCAACATCGCCCTCAAGATTCTCTTCCTGTTGTTCAAGGTTATCTTGAACAATTTTTTGAATAGCAGGATTCCAAATACCTAACATCGAAGCCTTCGCGAAATCTTGAGCTGTCGTTAAACGCCCGTCACCTCCCGCTTCTGAAGGGTTCCAACGGGCAAAGCCCTGTTCGATCAACGATGCATTAAGATACTCTCCACCAAGAGTATGAATTTCTGCAATATAGACATCACCGTTATCAATCCGATTCGGCTTGATCTTCATACGATGCCCCACGACCTGCTCATTCAAGAATTTGAGGATGTTTTCATCCATCATCTCGGACTCACTGGCCATCGAAACTCCAAAGAATCGAGTGACCACTGTCTTAGAATCATCGAACTGAACAAGAACCGCATCCTTACTCAGGACTTCACGCACAAGGCCCTCTCGCTCAGAATCAGCACTCTTACTATTGTTCATCGCGAAGAAAACGATGACAATTGCGACAAAAACTAGGACTGCGACGATCATATCAAAAAGGGGTAAGTTTAAACAATAATGTTTAGTAGAACACTCTATAATACGGGCATTCCCCTTTATGTTTAAAATTCCAGTTACCTTTTACAACCAATTACCACCACCAAGGAATTTACCCTATTATTCGTAAAGCTTTTAACAAGATTGATCAGCCGAACCACTTTACGTCTTGTCCTTCATTCTACTCATGCCATTTACGAGTTTCCGATGATTGGAGCTGAAAAAATAAGCAGTCTACAGAACCCCCGAATCAAGAACCTGGTCAAGTTGCGTAATCGACGACCAAGGGATCAACAGGGAGTATTCATCGCAGAGGGCTATCGTGCTATTTCACGTGCTCTCGAAAAGGGTGTAACCCCCAAGGAAGTCTACTTCTCTCCACAATGGTTTTTAGGAGAAAACGAAGAATCCCTTCTTCAGTCCTGTTCCGAAGCCGGAGCTAAACTATTCGAGCTCGAAAAACCTGTTTTCGAGAAGGTAGCTTACCGCGAACGCCCAGAAGGCTTGCTCGCAGTTATCGACCAATGGACCCACAGCCTAAAAGAAGTCCCGCTAAGCCCAGTACCTTTTCTTCTCGTCGTCGAATCCATCGAAAAGCCTGGCAACCTCGGCACCATCCTCAGATCAGCCGATGCCGCAGGTGTCGACGCAGTCATCTGCTGCGATCCGGTCACCGACCTCTACAACCCGAACGTAGTCCGCTCCTCGACGGGTGTTCTCTTCTCGATGCCTACTGTAATGACCTCTACGACGGAATGCATCGAATGGTTGAAAGAGAAAAAAATCACATCTGCCGCCACCACCCCACATACAGATAACCTTCTTTACGCCAATACCGACCTTACGGGTCCTCTGGCAATCATCATGGGAAGCGAGCAATTCGGCCTCTCAGAAACATGGCTCGAAGCCTGCGATATCAAAATCCGAATCCCTATGGCTGGGCAAGCAGACTCACTCAATGTCGCCATGGCGGCTCTCGTCACTCTCTTCGAAGCCGTGCGTCAGCGGAGCTAATTCTGCTCTGCAAACAGATCGACCTTCTTCTTCATCACTCTGGCGAGTAAACCACGACGTGGACTAAAAACCCACGCCAAGCCAAACCAGAACGAGACCACAACGCTCATCGCCCCCGCGGTCGAAACATCGAGCCACAAGGCGAGGTGCATACCAAAAAACGAGGTCAACGCCGCGATCAACACGGTTAAGCCCATTATCACTGGCATCCGATCTGACAGCATAGACGCCGTAGTCGCAGGAAAGATCAGCATCGAGATTACCAACACCGCACCCACTGCCTCAAAAGCACTCACCACAGCTATCGAAAGTAAAATCATCAGACCGTGATGTACCACCGCCGGACTCACCCCCATAGATTGCGCCATTCCCGGATCAAAAGAACACACCAACAGCTGCCTATAAAAAACGATCATCAACAATAGGACGGCAACGGCCACCAGCCCCATTCGAGCTACCTGCAAAGGTACCCCGGCCAACGGACCACTCGCCACCTGCGTATCCTCAGATACATACTCGATCTCCCCATACAAGACACAATCCGTATCCAAATCTACATTCTCTCCATAAATTGAAACGAGAACCACACCGATCGCAAACAATGTAGTAAACACAATTCCAAGTGCCGCATCAGTCTTCACTCGCGATCTAGAATGAATGAATTCAATAAGAACTGTCGTCAAGACACCCGCCGACAAAGCCCCAATAAACATTGGCATCGTATCCCGACTCTGAGTCACCAAAAAAGCGATAACGATCCCCGGCAACACACTATGGCTAATAGCATCTCCCACCAGAGCCATTCGGCGCCAAACGATAAACGAACCCAACATTCCACAAGTTGCCGTAACAAAGAAACCCATCAGAAAAATCCAGATAAATGAATCTCCGAACTCACTCCACGGAATCACAAAGACCTCTTCGAAATCAAACTCAGGTATATTATTTAAAAACTCATTCATACCGCTCATCCCTTTGGCATGCTATAGCCCGAAGCCTCTTCTCCCTTCGAACTCGCGTACGTCAATGTTCGCTGTAAATCGGTTAAACTCGGAATCAATTTGCCGTGAGGATCCCGAGTCGGAAAGTCCAACAAACGCTCTAACTCACGCACAGTATCTTCTCCCAAAATATGTTCAATCACCTCCGCATCATCATGAACGTGATCCGGCTCAAACTCCGCCTGCTTCGTCAAATACAACTCCCACAAGCGGTGATTCCGAACGACTGCACACGCACGCACCCACCCCTCCGGAGTTAAATACACTTCGCATGAATCATCGTGAACTTTCAAATCCGCCAAATCATAGCGAACCAATGCATCTACACGCGACTTCACCTCTTTCGCGGATTCACGCATTCGATCCCCCAAATCGGAAAGCAAAACGCCCTCTCCCTTGAATCCTAAACTCTCGCGAACCTGATATATCGCCTTCAAACTATTCTCCGAACGCACCCGATTCGCACGCCTACGAAACCGAAGCCAACGGGAAATAATCCCATGCTTCGGCGAAAAGAAAAAGCACACCACAAACACCGAACTTGCAGCAAGCACCATCAGAGGTCCCGTCGCTAAATTCGGCCCCATATACGACAGGAACGCACCAAACGCTCCGGTAATCATTCCGAATAAACATGCGAGGATCAACATCCGGTGCATCCGATCGGTCAACAAGTAGGCCGACGAGGCAGGAATGATCAACATTGCGGATACCAACACAGCACCGACTGCCTGCAGCGATATCACCACTGAAAATGCTAACAACAGCATCAACAAATAATGAAAGAACCGAGTAGGCAAACCAAGAGCCTTTGAATAGGCCGCATCAAAACTCCCCACCAAGAGCTGCTTATAAAAGACCACAACAACCAACAGCGACACAAACGCGACAATCGCCATCACGCCGACTTCCTTATCCGTCAACGCAGCGGCCTGCCCAAACAAAAATTTGTCCAAGCCAGCCTTATTACCGACGGAGGTCTTTTGTATCATCGTAATCAGAACAACACCAACCCCATAAAACCCAGCAAGCACCATCCCCAAAGAACTATCCTCCTTAATATGAGTCGTGTTCTTAATAAGACTCACCAAGACAGTTCCCAACAAACCCGCAACGGTCGCTCCGATAAAAATCGCCACAGGATCCTTCTCACCCGCCACGATAAACCCAATCGCAACACCCGGCAGAACAGCGTGCGACAACGCATCTCCTACAAGACTGAGCTTGCGCACTACAATAAAGCTACCGAGCAATCCACAACACAAACCAAGACAAAGCGATCCCAACAACACAGTACGCAACAGTGGATCCTCCATCGAAAAGAAACGCAAAAACTGGCCTCCATACGAAATCGAATCCATTTCTCCAATACGATCTGCACGCAACGATGCATCGCCCAGAAACACACAGCCTAAAACAATGCCCCTATATAGTCGCTGCCACATCTTATCGAATCGCATCAGCCACTTCAGACAAAATCGTCAAACGCCCGCCATAAGTCTTCTGCAACAAATCGTAATTAAACACCTCGCTAGTCGGACCAAAGGCCACCACGCGCATATTCAACAAAAGCAACATATCAAAGTAACGCTTCGCCGTCGGCAAATCATGATGCACCACAAGGATAGTCTTCCCCTTATCACGCAACTCGTGAAGAATCTTAATAATTGCCGACTCTGTCGCCGCATCCACTCCCACGAAGGGCTCATCCATCAAGTAAATATCACTCTCTTGAGCCAAGGCTCGTGCCAAGAAGACACGCTGCTGCTGTCCGCCTGATAGATTCGAAATTTGACGATCCGCAAAAGGCAACATCCCCACCTTATCCAAACACTCCCGAGCAATCTCCCTATCTTCCTTCTTCGCACGACCAAAAAGCCCCATTTTCCCATAGCGCCCCATCAAAACAAGATCCATCACGCTCACCGGAAAATCCCAATCGACGGATTCACGCTGAGGTACATAGCCCACTCGCTTCGCATTCTTCTTGAACGGCTTATCGTAAATTTTAACCCAGCCGCTCGTCGCCGGAACAATCCCCATGATCGCCTTGATCAAGGTCGATTTTCCTGCCCCATTGGGTCCAATAATACCCACCAACTTCCCTTCCGGCACCTCGATATCAATACCATAAAGAGCCGGCTTCTTATTATAAACGACCGTCAGGTCATGCGTTTCTAACGGAATTGCAGCCATAAGCCCCTTCAACTACGACCGCAGAACCCGTTTAGCAAGCATAGTTTGAAGAGGCCTAACATATATTTTGAGTAATCAAAGTCATGTTAATTGGCCTTATACCAATCAATCCTCCGTCCTACTCGTTCCATCAAACAGGATCAAAAAATACGAAACGATCCTCTATCTCAAGAATAAGCTAAACCCATATCCACATGAAAAAAGTCTTCCTCATCGCACGTTACCTCCTCGCTCTAATGCTTCTTGTGTTCGGAGCCAATAAATTCCTCGGCTTCATGCCTTTCCCACCACTCGAAGGGTTCGCTGTCGACTACATGAAAGTAATCGCGGGATCCTACATCCTAAAAACACTCGGCATTCTCTATATCGCTTCCGGCATCATGCTCGCTGTCAATAAGATGGTCGGACTTGCTACTATCCTTGTCGCTCCCCTTGCTTTCAACGCATTCATGTTCCACCTCACGCTCGATCCTGCCAATATCGCCGGAGCCGCTATATTTGTCGTCCTTACGGTGGTCGTCATGATTGGAAACAAAGGCGCCTACAAAGCTCTTCTCGCCTAACAATTCGGACTGGTGGAGGGATATCTTGCAATTAGAGTCAATCGTAGCACGGTTCCCCTCCACAATTATAAATCCCGAACCATTACGATCCATGTCCGCTGACTCACAAGAAATCATCGTCTCTCTCTCAAAACTTCCCATCGAACTCTGCTCACTGCTAAAGATCGAAGGGCTGGCCATTAGCGGAGGCGAAGCCAAACACTTCATCAGCCAAGGCCTCGTAAAACTCAACGGCGAACTCGAAACCCAAAAACGAAAGAAAATCGTCGCCGGCGACCGAGTCGAATACGCGGGAAATATTCTCGTCGTAAAGAGCACAGACTCCACCAACGAATCTTAAATCGAACTCTCCTTTTCCACCATAAGAACAAAGGAGATATTTCCTGGAAACGTCATCTAAATTGAAGCACACGGACTGCTCGTGACGGTAAGGGTGCTAAGACTTTAAAATCACTCTCTTGCACTGCAAAGTTGAATCCACAGGTTCAAGAAACACACAGCACCAAATCAAAATTAGCATCCATTCGCATCCATTCGCGGTTAAAACAACTAGCATATAAAGCTGTGGCTCGCGAAAAGACGACGAGAGCCAACACCTAATGCATCGTTTCTACCTTTCGATCACTTCTATCGCCTTCCAGTGTCCGCTTCGAAAGCGGAGTAGGAAAACAGTGCTTACGAATAGCAGGTTAACTGTAAAAGTACCCCAAGCATAATAAACCGGAAGATCTAAAATTTCCGACACAACGTACACAGGTATCACCAGTACAACGACGGAAGAAAATGCTAACACGCGCATAACATATCCCGTATCACCCGCTCCCTTTAAGGCCGACCCGGAGAGAACAGACAGCGTATTAAAAAAGATACCGACTGCGATAAATCCCATCAGTTCAACACTTAGATCAACCAACGCAGGATCACTATCCTGGAGTCCTCCCATCAAAAACGGTTGAATCAATAGTCGCGGCATCAAAACATACAGACTGATCATTAGTACGTTATAGATACAGGTCAGCTGAAATGCTGAATAGAATGTCCGCTCTGCCAAATGACTCGTCCTCCCTCCTTGGTACTGCCCCACAAGAATCGACACCGATATCCCCATCCCCACCATTGGCAGAAAGCCAATCAAGTTGAGCTGCAATACGATATTACTCGCGGTCAACTCCAAGGTTCCCATCCGTCCGACAAAAAGCACGAATATTGTAAATCCCATTACATCGAGAAAGAAGTGAATCCCTGACGGCAGGCCAAATTTCAGAAGTCGCAAGAACAAAGGTCGGTCAAAACGCCACAAACTGCGTGTACGAAAACTCCGGTCATGCTCCCTCTTCGTCACTAAAAAGAGATACAAAATCGTAATAGATACATGCGACACAACTGTCGCCACCGCAGCTCCCTTAATTCCGTAACTCGGAATTCCCCATGCCCCAAAGATCAACACATAATCCAGCACAATATTGATCAAGGTCATTAACACGTTGATCCGCATTACCGTCCACGTCTTGCCACGTCCGGAATAAAACCCCGCGAATACCGCATTCGACAATGCAAAAAACACTCCCAAGTTAAGGATACGAAAATAGCTACTCTCCTCAATTTGAACCAAAGGATCATGCCCAATAAAGGCAAAAATATCAGAGGAAAACGGGGCCAACATCGGCATTAACGAGCCACCGATCAAAGCAACATATAAACCCTGCCCAATCGCTCCTCCGATACGCTCATGTCGACCGGCACCATGATACTGAGCCACCAAGGTCCCTGTGAATATTGCCGTCCCAAAGAAACAAGCCATCAGGGCAAAATTCAATACCCCCGCAGGAACCGAAGCCGCCAAACTCTCTGTGGAGTACCAGCCCAAAAACATCCGATCCACAAACAACAAGATCGAAACCGACCCGGTACTCAGAATCAGCGGAAACGCCAATTTCAACAATTCACGATATCCAGCCCGTCTACTCCAACGCTCTCTTATAGCCACCCCCATCATTCAAACACAGGTCATACGCGATCCTCCAAAGAACGAAAGGTTATTCCCACTCCCCTCAATCCAGTCACTACTCACAGATCAAAAGTCCGTAAAAATGCTCATCGCCCTAACCCCTCACAACTAAGGCTAATCCCAAGCCACACATAATCTTATGCCCTAGATTGAGCTCCATCTGCAAAACAAAGAAATCACCTCAATTTAATTTTAGCCCCTCCGTAAACCGTTACACACAATCAATTACAATCGCGGACAGGAGCCCACACCCACCCCGCCAACTATAACTTATCAAAGTATGTTGACTCCCGTTACCCAGTCACAGTGGACCCGCCGTACCGCAGATCATTTGCTGCAACGAGCCGGCTTCGGCGGCTCACCCTCAACCCGTGAGACCTTCTATCAACTCGGTCTTCAGCAAGGCATTGAAGCCGCAGTCGACTCTCTCGTCGAGCCGAGCGAAAACTGGGACCAACATCCCTGGCCGGAATGGTCCACCGAAATCGACCCCAACGGAGAACTCGGCCCAAGCACCGGAGAACGTCGCTACGACATCGTCCGATGGTACATGAACATGTTAAGAAACGGCCAGCCACTCGCCGGAAAAATTCTGAAATTTCTCGTCGACCATTTCGCAGTTAATCACGATGCCAGTCGTGGCGAAGCCCGATTCATGAATACACTTCGCTTCTTCGACATGCTTCGAAAACACGCGGCGGGAAAAGAGGAAGGCTACGGCTCATTCGACACGCTTTTAAACCATGTCTCTTGGTCCGAATCCATGATCTGGACGCTAGACATGTACGAAAGCAAAGCCAACAACATCAACGAAAACTTCGGACGCGAACTCCTCGAACTCTTTACCCTAGGAGTAAACGGGGGATACACCGAAGACGATGTTGGAGCCGCCGCAGAGGCGTTCACTGGACGCAAGACATACCGCCACCAATCACCCGTCCCCGATTCCTACCAATGGGACCCCAAATACCTCGCGCCAGAGGGAATGCCTCGCGGAGCAGCCTACCAAAACGAAAACCAACAAGACCTTCTCCCCAAGGTTATGCTTGGACAATCGAAGACGCCTGGTGGATCTCGTATCACAACGGGAGACGACATCCTAGCAGTCATTTTCGCCGACATCGAGTGTGCCAAACACCTCACATGGAAACTTTGGCGCTACTTCGTCTCCTCAAATCCAGATGCAGTCCTCATCGAGGATCTGGCCACTCGTTTTCGGGATGAACATAAGTACGAAATCCGTCCCCTCCTTCGAGAAATTTTCCTAAGCCAAGAATTCTACGACGCATCGGTCATAGGAGGGCAAATCAAGGATGCCGCCGATTCGGTAATCACATTTTTCAACGCATTGGAATTCGACCTAACCCCACCTCGGGCAACCTATAACCTCCTCGAACAACTCAACTACAACCCAATCTATCCTCCCAACATTTCAGGGTGGGCTGAACCAGAATCGGAAGGTAACGAATGGATGTCTTCGGGAGCACTCCTCTTCCGAATCAATCTACCCAGTGTGTGGATACAGCAAAACAGAAACGTACTAAACGACTCTCGATCACGGGATGAGATCTTCGCAATGCCGCCTGTCGACTTCGAGAAGTTGGCTCCACCCGAGCTACGCGACCTCGACAATTTTCCGATGCTCATCGCCAAACTCACCGATCGATTCATGCCACTTGTCCCTCTGAGAAAAAGCCAAGTACGAATTCTGTACGATCAGTACAAAAAATCATCTCAAAGAATCGACGACGACGAAGCCCTCAAGGAGCTCCTCGTACTCGTCCTCGCCCTCCCGCAAAATCAAATGCAGTAAGCGGCAACCTTCTTAATTTAAAAGAAATAACCTACTATGAAATCCAATATTTCACGACGCGACTTCGTCAAAAAGTCGAGCTGGGGAGCCGCTGCCAGCTTAACCCTACCTGCCTTTCTCCAAAACACCTTTTTTAGTCTAGATGCTCGAGCATCTACACTCCCCTCACTTGGAGGAAATGGTCCCATTACCATCATCATCGAAATGGGCGGAGGCAATGATAGTTTAAATACCGTAATTCCATTCCAGAATGAGATCTACCTCGGAGCCCGCCCCAACATTTCTCTCCGCGAAGAACACGGCCTATTAGACCTTGGCCAGGCGTCAAACATCCTAGGCACCACCGACACACTTGCCCTCCACCCCAACATGACCAATCTCCATCAACTGTGGCAGGAAGGGCAAATGGCCATCGTCAATGGAGTCGGCTACCCAAATCCCAACCTCTCACACTTTACCTCATTCGACTACCTTCACACCGCGATGCCAAACACCAACGCGATTGACGGTTGGGTGGGACGATACTTCGACAGCCAATGCAGCGGATGCGACGCCACTCAAGCCATCGAGCTCGCAAGAACCCAAACACGAGCATTTGCCAGTTCCGGAGGCGTAAGTCCCAGCGTCACCTTCTCCGATCCAGATTCCTATGGCTGGAAAGCCTTGGAAACCACCGGCCGCGACGTCCCTCTCGAACAACTCTATCGTGAACTCGTTGGTCTCGATCACATCGTCGACGATGGTATCGATCTCAAAAACGATGCCCTCTCCTACGTGCAACGTTCCACCCACAATGCGATGATCAGTGCCCGGACAGTGCACGAAGCCAACGAAAACGGAGCAGAACTTCTCGTTGAAGACTGGCCCGATACGTCCCTCGGCCGAGATCTCCAACGCATCGCACGACTCATAAAAGGCGGAATGGATACCTCCATCTACTACGCCCATCAAAATGGGTACGATACCCACAACAACCAGACAAGTGGAGACAACCCTCTATCTGGAAAACACTTCAACCTTCTCGGGAATTTCGACCAATCCGTTGGTGCCTTGATACAAGAGCTAAAACTCGCGGGAGTCTGGGATCGCGTCGTCATCATGACCATCAGTGAATTCGGTCGTAAGGTTATCGAAAATGGAAGCTCCGGAACTGACCACGGTGCCGCCGAATCAATATTCGTCATGGGTGGCGGTGTCCAAGGAGGTCAATTCTACGGGGACTTTCCAGACCTTGCCGAAGACGCACGCGTCAAACGTGATAGCCTAGACTTCAATGTCGATTTTAGAACAGTCTACCGTTCCATCCTCCAAAACTGGATGGGAGTACCTCCTGAATCAATGGCTGATATCTTTCCCCTTCAGCCCTCCAACTTCAGCCCCCTTTCGTTCATATGAATTCGTCTGAACAATTCGCAAAATTCACATTAGCATCTGTCGCTGGACTTGGAATCTGCATCCAATCCTTCGCTTCCATATCCGTCATAAACAACACGGGTGATAATCTAAGCGGTGAATCATCAGCGACCGCAGAGTCATTCTCGACCCCGAGTATGAACGACTTCGGGGAACTTACCTTTGCGGTAAATTTCGAAGAATTCGAAAACGGGGACTCCACGCGCTTTGAAGGCATATGCCTCTACGACGGTGCAGAAACTCATCTCCTCGCTTCAGTGGACACGATTGCCCCTAAACCAGGGGACGATGGAGTATTTGAATACTTCTACAAACCGACCATAAGTGAACTCGGGATTTCTTTCTTCCGAGGAAAGATGCAAGGCTCCCAATGGTCACGCAACACCAACGGAACTTGGCTAGGATGGACGGTCACCCAATCGGGTGAAACACGCCCAAAACTCGACATGCTCAATCGCATATGGGATCGAGCAGCAATTTCTTACGATGGTTCGACTGCCGAAGACGGAGGAGTTTTTTATAACATTGGTCACCCTCAAGTTGTACAGCCTCGATCCTTCGCTTTTATAGCCGAACTCGACGATGGAAATTATGAAGATCGCTCAGGTGTCTGGTTCCAAGGAGCCAACGCCTCTGGTGAATGGGAAATACCTCGCCCTGAATTAATTGCCCTCCAAGGCGAAGCACTCCCTGGGCACACTGAGATACTCGGCACCATCGAGTCCTACACTCCAATTGACTCCGAAAAAGGACTACTCCTCGCAACACTCGCACATGGGGACGGCATCGAGACTTCAAACGACCTCGCTCTCTACCTTACGAGCATTGGCGACGACGCAGTCCAAATCGCCCAAACGGGCGACAACATAGACAATCAACAATTCGCATCACTTTCAGCTCCAAGTTATAACAACAGTGGCCTTGTCACGTTTTGGGGCTCCCTCAACAACAGTGCTGAAGACGAAGGAATCTACAGTTATCTCAACGGCACAATATCGACCGAAGTATCTACTCAGGTCCCATTTATAGTCGATGATGCGACACTCGATATTAACTCACTGTATGATCCAAAAACCAATGACGGTGGAGCAATATGCGTCCTAGCAACCTTAGAAACAGGAGGCCAGGCCATTCTTTACAAGGACGACCAAGGAACCTGGAGCATTATAGCAAAAACGGGTGATCAAGCTCCCGGTGCAAAATGGGGGGTGATTTTCGAACGGTTCAACGTACCAAACCTCAACACACAAGGGCAGGTTTGCTTTATCGCCACTCTTTCCGGAACCGGTGACGCGATCAGCGATACCACTGATTCTGGGATCTGGGCGACAGACACCAATGGAAACCTCACGCTAGTAGCACAGGAAGGCGACCTCATCAACGCTGGTGAAGGAAAGCTTCGCAATCTCTCTAGCTACTCAATCGGAGACTTCACTGAATCAGGACAAATCTCACTCCTCCTAAAATTCACCAATCACGGATCCGCTATAGCAACAGCACAGGTCGAAGATGCTACTGCTCCAGTTATCGCAATTCAGCCTAACACGGTTTCTAACTTTAACGGTGAGCATATTGAATTCAGCGTAAGAGCGGAAGGCCAAGGTCCTTTCACCTACCAATGGAGCAAGGATGGAAATACGATTGAAGGAGCCACAGCATCTACACTGAACATCAACAGTGCTGACCAATCCGACGAAGGAGACTATTCTGTCACGATCACCTCAGCAATCGGATCGACAAACAGTAACGTAGCCGGTCTCTCTCTACAGGAATGGCCTGACCTCCCGATATTCACTGACGAACCGCTAGGAGAAATCGCCCTCATTGGCAACGAAGCAACATTAACCTCACGGGCACTTTCTAACCTCACGATCACCTATCAATGGTACAAGGACGGTGAGATTCTGGATGGATCCACCTCGCAAGATCTTCTCATCGAAGAATCGTCGGAGGACGACGAAGGCAACTACTACGTCATCGCAACAAGCAGTTCCGGATCAACACAAAGTGCGAGTGCTGAAATTCTTGTTACAGAGAAGCGTCTGATTAATATATCCACTAGAGCACGCGTCGGGACGGGGGCCAATGTTGTAATTGCCGGATTCTCCGTGGATGGTGATTCTCCAAAGCAACTCTTAATTCGCGGAGTCGGCCCATCTCTCGCTCAGTTTAACGTCGAGGGACTTCTTGAAAAACCCGAGATTCTTCTTCTCAAGGGAGCAGAAATTCTAACAACTAATTCCGGTTGGGACAACGGAGACGATCGCAGTGCAATCGCAAGTGCCGCAGAAGTCGTCGGAGCATTTCCACTACCAGAAGGATCTGAAGATGCCGCCATCCTAACAACACTAGATCCTGGCGTCTATACCGCGATGTTAGTCGGCGAAGGCGAAACAACGGGCATCGCTCTTGTTGAAGTCTATGAAGTCGAACAAAACGGCGAGCGCCTCATCAACATCTCTTCCCGAGCTTATGTGGGAGCCGGACAAGAACTGGTAATTCCTGGCGTCGTCGTAGCAGGCGACCTCCCGTCCAAAATCCTCGCCCGTGCCGTTGGACCAAGCCTCGATCAGTTCGGACTGCCAGGACTACTCGAAAATCCAATTCTCGAAATAATTGATTTCCAAGGAAACATCGTTGCCTCCAATCACCGCTGGCAGGACGTCGACGATATTAACGCTTTAGAGTCGGCAATGGAGACCGCTGGAGCCTTCGCTCTCAATGATGATAGCGATGATGCGGCTCTCCTTGCCGAACTCGAACCTGGTGCATACACCATCTTCGTCCGAGGTGAGGACAATACCACGGGCCTCGCACTCGTCGAAGTCTACAGCATTCCTTAAGAAAGCTTCTTAAACCCTAACAGATCGCATAATAAACCTATAGCAACCGTATACAAAAAATGCCTCCAACCCGAAAGGGTTGGAGGCATTCCTATTTTAAAATCTTACGACTGAGATCGGTTTAGCTTTCGTAGCTTCCAAGTTGACGATCAACTTTAATCCCACGCAACTTAACGAACGCCGGCAAACCATTATCCTCAGGAACCTCTACGCCCCCTTGAATCAAAGGAGTCGCATACTTCACGAACGGGAAGTTCATGCTCACGCCGTCTTCGTTAATCCAATCAGCAGGCAACTGCTTCGTCTTGGAAGAAACTTCCGACAAGTCAGCCAAACCAGTTTCACACTTGTAGAAATCTGACTCCGCACGTTGCAAAGTAACCATCTTACCAGATTGACCATTTTCAAGCGCCGCAATTACCGCGTCTGAACCTGCCAAAATCGCTTCCTCAACGTCTGTCTTAGACGCACAATGAGAAGCCGCACGCTGAGCGATGCCCAACTTACAAGAACGAGCATTCACACTCAAGCCGCGCTCGGCAAGACCACGAAGGTACTCACCAGTGCCACCCAATTGTACGTGACCGAAAGCGTCAGTAGAAGAAGAGGTTGTTGTGACGTAGTTTCCTACTTCGTCAACCAAGCCTTCACCTACAACGACAACACAATACTTCTCCTTGGCGAGAACTCCCTTAACATCAGCGAGGAACTTCTCTTCTGAGAACGCAACCTCAGGAAGGTAAATCAAATGTGGTGGGTCATGTGGATGCTCGCGGCGCTTGCACAAAGAAGCACCTGCTGCGATCCAACCAGAGTTACGACCCATTACTTCTAGAATAGAAACGTAGTCGCCTTCGCCAACAGAAGCATTGTCCATCGCCATTTCACGAACAGTCGTTGCAACATGCTTGATAGCACTTCCGTAACCTGGGCAGTGATCTGTTCCGCTAATGTCGTTGTCGATAGTCTTTGGAATACCGATAACGCGTAATTCGTAACCGATCTCCTTCGCCTTCAAGTCGAGCTTGTGAGCCATTTCCATCGAGTCGTTGTCGCCCACATAGAAGAAGTAACGAATATCGTGAGCCTTAAAAACCTCAAGAGCACGCTCGTAATCTTCATCCTTCTTGAACTGGTAACGGCAGCTACCCAAAGCAGCACCGGGAGTGTACTTGAGGCCGCGAATGACTTGCTGAGACTCAGCAGCCAAATCGACAAAATCCTCATTCAAGATTCCTACCGCTCCGTTTAAGCAACCATAGATTTCCTCGATGCACTCATAATTCAGAGCTTCTTCGATTACACCTGCGAGCGTAGCGTTAATAACTGCAGTCGGTCCGCCCGACTGCCCAATGAGGCAATTTCCTTCAAGTTCGGCCATTGATAATGAAAGTGTTCAATATTGATGTGTAATTGGAGAGTGAAAGATCATCCCATCAGCCTTGGCAACCAAATTAAGGCGCGGATAGCAGCTCAAAAGTAAACTATTTCACCCCACACCCTTCTCTCCCCGCACCAAGCACTTGACCCTTAGCAGAAACCTTTCCATTCAAGTACCCCTTATGTCGAAACCCAAAGACTCGAAGAACCCTCTCATGGACGCCATCGTAGCCCTCTGCAAACGCCGCGGGTTCATTTTCCAATCTTCCGAAATCTACGGAGGCTATAACGGATTTTTCGACTTCGGCCCTCTGGGTGTCGAACTCAAGAAAAACCTCAAAGACGCATGGTGGAGAGATATGGTACATCGCCGCGACGATGTTGAAGGACTTGATTCCTCTATTATAATGTCGCCCAAGATCTGGGTGGCCTCGGGCCACGTCGGAGGTTTCTCCGATCCCATGGTCGATTGTAAGACGAGCAAGATGCGCTACCGTGCTGACCAACTTTTCTTCGCACCTGTCGTCGTCGACGGCAACAAGATCGGTTACGTCTCTATCATAGAAGACGGCAAGATGCAGGCCGACGCTCAAGCAGCCGCCGAAAAGATGAAACGCAAACAAGGCGTTCAAGGCGAACTCGCCCCAGTGGAGCTCAAAGATTACACCGAAGCCGATTCTTCCGAGTACGAGCTAATCCCCTCCCCGGCAACAGGTGAGCCGGGCTCACTCACGCCACCACGCGATTTCAACCTCATGTTCGAAACCAAGGTCGGTGCTCTCAGCGATTCCACCGCCACCGCATACCTTCGCCCAGAAACGGCCCAAGGCATTTTCGCCAACTACAAAAACGTAGTAGACACAGGACGTGTCAAAATCCCATTTGGCATCGCCCAAATCGGTAAAGCTTTCCGCAACGAGATCACACCACGTAACTTCATCTTCCGCTCACGTGAATTCGAGCAAATGGAATTGGAATATTTCATCTCTCCCGAAGCAGATTGGAAGACCATTCACGAAGAATGGGTCACCTACTGTGAAAA
>CAWVWU010000016.1:0-31072 GCA_963933925.1 uncultured Puniceicoccaceae bacterium | reverse complement strand
CCTCTTAGAATTATGAAAAATACACTTTTAGGCAAAAAGCTGGGTATGACCCAGATATTTGACGGCGACAATAAGTCGGTGCCCGTCACAGTGGTCGAGGTCGGACCTTGCCCAGTTCTCCAGGTCAAAACGACCGATACGGATGGCTATAATGCCTACCAAATCGGATTTGGCACCAAGAAGGAGAAGAACGCATCCAAGGCTTCTATCGGTCACGCAAAGAAAGCAGGCGTAACTACACCTGTTCGCACAATTACAGAAGTACGTTGTGCTGCTGCTCCCGAAGTTAACTCTGGCGACGTGCTAGATGTTTCTATCTTCGAAGAAGGACAAATTATCGATGTTATCGGTACTGGTAAGGGTAAAGGCTTCCAAGGTGTTATGAAGAGATTCAACACCAAGGGTGGTCCTGCATCACACGGTTCGATGTTTCATCGTCGTATCGGTTCGATTGGTCTTTGCCAATGGCCAGGACACGTCTTCAAGAATCAGAAGATGCCAGGTCACATGGGTGCTAAACAGCGCACCGTGCAGAACTTGAAGATCGTAAAGATCATCGCGGAAAAGAATATCGTTCTCATCAGGGGAGGTATCCCGGGTGCCAAGGGCGACACAGTTCTCGTGCGCAGTGCGATCAAAGGACAATAACCGTCAAACCTATTGAACGATAATGAAGCTCAAAGTTTATAACACAGACGGCAGCCTAAGTGGAGAATCCGAATTTGAAGGAATCCCAGTATTTGAAGACTCTAGAGGTCTTCAGGCTCTAAAAGAAGTAATCGTAGCACAGGCAGCTAACGCTCGCCAAGGTAGTGCAAATACAAAGACGCGCGGCGAAGTTCGCGGTGGTGGTAAGAAGCCATGGCGTCAAAAAGGTACTGGACGTGCTCGTGCCGGTTCTAATCGCTCCCCGATTTGGGTTGGTGGTGGAATCGTCTTCGGCCCTAAGCCACGCGATTACTCTAAGAAAGTTAATAAGAAGGTTAAGCAGCTCGCATTGAGCCGTGCGATTTTCGACCGTGCTCAGGATGGATCACTTAGTGTGATCGAGGCATTGGATATCGCACCTGCGAAAACCAAAGTCGCTCTTGAGTTGGTTAATAAAGTAGCCCCAACAGGTAAGGTTCTTTTCATTGATGAGACTTTTTCTGAAACGACGCTTCTTTCTACTGGCAACATTGCTCGTGTTTATCTCGATGACGCGGACAAGGTATGCGTAACTAAATTGTGCCATCCTAAGAGTATCATAATTACTCGTAAGGGGCTCGAAACCCTCCTCGCACGATTGAAAGGAGATTCTAAATGATCCAAGCAGATAAGATTTTAAAATCCATACGTTTGACGGAAAAGTCTAATCTGCAGTCAGCAGATCTCGGACAATACACTTTCGAAGTGTTTTCCAGCTCCAACAAGTACTCGATCAGAGCCGCTATCGAAAAGACTTTCGATGTGACTGTAAAACGCGTCAACGTTCTCAATCAACTCGGTAAATCAAGCCGTAATCGTAAGACAGGTGCCGCAAGTCGCAAGTCTGGTTACAAGAAGGCAATCGTCACGCTGAAGCGTGGTGATACGATCGAAATCGTCTAAGCCCCGGAGGAACATAGAAAATGTCTATAAAGAAATTTAATCCCGTTACTCCGACGCTTCGTTTCGCTGAGATTCAAGTTAAGGAAGTTACAAATAAACGCCCCGAGAGAGGTCTAACGACTTCAAAAACTCGTGGTTCAGGTCGTAACTGCTATGGACGTGTTACAATGCGTCGTCGTGGTGGTGGACATAAGAAGCTTTACCGCATCATCGACTTTAAGCGTAACAAGTTCAATATCCCTGCAAAGGTTCAGGCGGTTGAGTACGATCCAAATCGTAGTTCATATATCGCTCTCTTGGCTTATGCTGATGGTGAAAAGCGTTACATCATTGGTCCTGCTGGGATCAAGGTTGGCGACACTGTTTTGTCTTCTGAAGATAAGATCGCTTATGAGCTTGGTAACTCTATGCCGTTGAAGCACATCTTGGCTGCTACTCGCATCCACGCTGTTGAACTTCTTCCTGGTAAGGGTGCACAGTTGGCACGTGCTGCTGGTAACTCAGTTGAGTTGGTTAAGCACGAAGGTAACAATGTAGTTATCAAATTGCCAAGTGGTGAGGTTCGCCTCGTTAACAACAAGTGCATGGCAACTATCGGTTTTGTCGGTAATGCTGAGCATCAAAACATCGTCATCGGTAAGGCCGGTCGTAGCCGTTGGCTCGGTAAGCGTCCTCGCGTTCGTGGTGTCGTAATGAATCCTGTGGATCACCCCAATGGTGGTGGTGAAGCGAAGAGCAAGGGCGGCGGTGGTCGTCAAATGCTTGTTTCTCCTTGGGGTCAACTCGCTAAGGGCTTCCCGACTCGTCGTAAGTCTAAGATTAGCAACAGCCTCATCTTGGTCCGTCGTAACGGCAAGAAATTCAAGAGGTAATAGTTAAGGAGAAAATATACTATGGCTCGCTCAATTAAAAAAGGATTTTTCGTAGACCCAAGTCTTTCGGACAAGGTTGCAAGAGCACAGGACGCAAACGATCGCAAGCCGATCCAAACGTGGTCCCGTCGTTCAACAATCACACCGGACTTTGTAGGTCTTAATATTAACGTTCATAACGGCAAGATTTTCATTCCTGTCTACGTGACTGAAAACATGGTGGGCCACAAGCTCGGCGAATTCTCGCAAACCTGCGTTTTCAAGACTCACGGTGGTACTGGTAAGAGATAATAAGCTCAGGGAGAATATAAATCATGCAAGTAAAAGCTCTTACTAAATATGCACGGATGTCACCTAAGAAGGTGGTAGAAGTTGCACGTGTTATTCGCGGAAAGAAGGCAAATGAGGCAGTTGATCTGCTCAAGTTCATTCCCCGCAAGTCAGCTCGTCTTATTTCAAAGACGTTGTTGTCAGCAATCGCCAACGCGGAAAACAACCACGACTTATCGGCAGACCGTTTGTTTGTCTCCGAAGCGACTGTGGAACAGGGACCTGTCCTTAAGCGTTTCAAGGCTGCTGCTCGCGGTGGTGTTGCAAAACGTAAAAAGCGCATGTCTCACATTCGCATCGAACTAACCGACAACGCCTAATTATATAGCACTATGGGTCAAAAAACGCATCCAATCGGTTTTCGTCTAGCTCTTTCCCGCAACTGGCAGTCACGTTGGTTCGCTCCAAAGCGCGATTTTGCGAAAACACTTCACGAAGATTACATCATCCGCGAATCCCTCATGGGAAAGTTGAGATACGCTAGCGTACCTCGCATTTTCATCGAGCGTGCGTCTAACCGCGTTCGCGTTAAGATTTTCACAGCCCGTCCTGGTATCGTTATCGGTCGCAAGGGAGCTGAAATTGAAAAGATTAAGGAAGATATCTCTAAACTCACTGGCAAGGAAGTGCTTCTTGATATTCAAGAAGTAAAGAAGCCAGAGATCGATGCTAAGTTAGTAGCTGACAGTGTTGCTTTGCAACTTGAGCGTCGTATCGCATTCCGTCGTGCCATGAAGAAGGCAGTTCAGATCGGAATGAGCATGGGTATCAATGGTATCAAAGTGCAGGTTTCAGGTCGTCTCGGCGGTGCTGATATTGCACGTACTGAAATGCAACGTCAGGGCAGTGTGCCTTTGCATACGTTGCGTGAAACAATCGACTATGGCACTTCTGAAGCTCGCACCGTTTACGGCCTAATTGGCGTAAAGTGCTGGGTTTTCAACAAGGAGGAACAATCATAAACGTTTACTGAGCTATGCCAGCACTCACTCCATCACGTACAAAATACCGCAAGGTGCATAAAGGCCGCATGCGCGGCGATGCCAAAGGCGGAGCCACTATGGCTTTCGGTGATTTCGCAATCCAATCTTTGGAACGCGGATATTTCACTGGTAACCAAATTGAAGCAGCTCGTGTCGCGATCACTCGTCACATGAAGCGTAAGGGGAAGTTGTGGATTCGACTTTTTCCTCACAAGCCAATTACCAAGAAGCCTCAAGAAACCCGTATGGGTAAGGGTAAGGGACCGGTTGATCATTACGTCGCCGTTGTTAAGCCAGGTGCGATTCTTTTCGAATTGACCGGTGTAACCCTTCCTATCGCTCGTGAAGCTATGCGTCTTGCTGACACAAAGCTTCCGTTTAAGACGCGTTTCATAACGCGTGAACGCTAAAGTTTAAGGATACGCACAATGAAGGCTAAGGAAATTAGAGAACTTTCAATCGCTGAACTAGAGAAGCAGATCCGCGATTTACGCGATCAGTCTCTTGATCTCAGATTGAAGAAACAAACAGGACAACTCGAGAATACTGCCGAGGTAACTAAAATTCGTAAAACTATCGCTCGTCTAGAGACGGTACGCACGGAGAAGTTATCGGCTGACGCCAAGTCCGCATAATAAGGTAATACAATGGAAAATACTCGCAACAGCAGAAAAGACCTTATCGGATTTGTAACGAGCAAGATGGGCGACAAGTCTATCAAGGTTACTTACGACTATAAGATCCCTCACCCACGTTACCGTAAGGTTATCAATCGTAAGACCGTCGTTCATGTACACGACGAGAAGAACGATGCTAATCTTGGCGATAAGGTGGAAATCATGGAGACTCGCCCAATCAGTCGCTTGAAGCGCTGGCGTTTGATTCGTGTAATTAACCGTGCACCGATTGCTACTGGATTTGATCCAAAAGCAGAAAAGAATGCAGCAGCAGCTGCAGAATAAGGGAGATCTACAAGAATGATTCAAATGCGTTCATCAGTCGAAATCGCGGATAATACAGGAGCTAAAAGAGCCTGTATGATCCGTCGCCTCGGTCAAAATAAGAAAACCGCGGATGTAGGGGATACAATCGTGGTCAATATCAAGGAAGCTAGCGTTGATTCTTCTGTGAAGAAGGGGACTGTCGTAAAGGCAGTTGTCGTCCGCACAAGAGCACCAATTCGCAGAGCGGATGGAAGCTATTTACGCTTCGATACCAATGCTATCGTAATCCTTGACAACAATGGCAATCCAAAGGGCACACGTATATTTGGCCCTGTTGCTCGTGAACTTCGTCATAAGAATTTCATGAAGATTGTCTCTCTAGCACCGGAGGTTCTTTAATATGGCTACTCAGATACAACATATCAAACGCGGCGCAGAAGTCGTTGTCCTTACTGGTAAAGAAAAGGGTAAACGCGGTAAGGTTTTGCAGTTCGCTGCTAAGGATCGTGCCGTTGTTGAAGGTCTGATGCTTGTTAAGCGTCACACCAAAAAAAGCGAAGAGAATCCGGACGGAGCCATCGTTGAAAAAGAAGGTTCTATCCATATCTCGAATTTGATGCTCGCCACTAAGTGGGACGAGCGTCATTCCAACTAACTTTTATTTTACTAATCGTAAGATATAGAGACCAAATCACAAATCCGGGATAGAAATCCGGACTATAAGCATGAGCTCTGAAGCTAATCTAAATATAAAAGAACTATACGAGACTAAGGTTGTCGCCGAGTTGCAGAAAGCACTTGGTTACACGAATAAGTTTCAAATACCACGCATCGAGAAAGTCGTACTCAATACGGGTGTCGGTGCGCATTTTGAAAAAGCAGTCCTTCAGGAAGCAGTTAAGAATATGGGGTTGATCGCTGGTCAGGCTCCAATCAAGACTATTGCCAAGAAGAGTATTGCGAACTTCAAGTTGCGTGAGGGGATGCCAATTGGCTGTAAAGTCACTTTGCGTGGTGCTCGTATGTGGGAGTTTTTGCACCGTCTAATTGCGGTGGCACTTCCTTCTATTCGTGATTTCCGTGGTATTCACTCCAAGTTGGATGGTAATGGTAATTACACATTGGGTGTTACTGACATCACTATCTTTCCTGAAATCTCAGTAGACTCTGTAAAGCGTCAGTCTGGATTGGAAATGACTTTCGTGACTTCGGCTAAGACAGACAAGGAGGGCCTCGCTCTTCTTACTCTGCTAGGAATGCCTTTCCGTAAGAAGAAGGAAGACGAAGACTCCTCAGAATCCGCAGCATAATTTACCCATGGCTAAGAAATCATCTATTGCTCGTAATAATAAACGTCGTCGCCTCGTTGAGAAGTACGCCGAAAAGCGTGCCACTCTTAAGGCTGTATTGGCTAATCCGGAAACAAGCGACGAAGAGTTCTATGTAGCTCAGCGCAAGCTTTGTAAGTTGCCACGCAACTCGTCAAAGATTCGCATTCGTAATCGTTGTAATATTACCGGTCGTCCACGTGCGTTCATTCGCCGTTATGGCTTGTCTCGTCTTACGTTCCGTGAGCTTGCCCTCGAGGGTAAGATTCCAGGCGTTACCAAGTCTTCTTGGTAAGTTGTCTCTCGTCGAAGACTTTACATCAATTTTCAAGAACACCGGAAGTGGGATATCGTCCGGTACAAACCAAATAAGTAATGCATACTGATCCAATCAGCGACTTCTTAACTCGCATCCGCAATGCCTCCCGAGCAGGGAAAGACGTTTGCGTAGCACCTCATTCAAAATTCAAGGCCGGCATCGCCGCAATCTTGAAGAAAGAGGGCTTCGTAACTGACGTTTCCGAAGGGCAGGACACACTCGGTCACAAGACTCTTCTTGTAGGCCTTAAATACGTGGACGGCCAAGCCTCGATCAATGGTATCGAACGCGTTAGCCGTCCAGGACGTCGCCTCTACTTCGGTAGTCAGGAGATTCCTCGCGTTCTTAATGGTTTGGGGATGAGCATCATCACTACACCTAGAGGACTTTTGAAGGACCGCGATGCTCGTCGACAAAAAGTTGGCGGCGAAATCGTTTGTAAAGTTTGGTAACCCAGGGGACATCAAAATGAGCAGAATTGGTAAATTACCCATTGCGATCCCTGAAAAGGTCCAAGTTAACGTTGAAGGAACGACCATCAGCGTCGAAGGCCCTAAGGGAAAGCTCGTAAAAGACTTCCCAACAGGTGTGGCTTTTGAAGTTGTTGACGGAGTTATTCAAGTTTCTCCAGGCAACAAGAGTCGTTTCGCTAACGCCATGTATGGTACCGCACGTTCTATCGTGAATGGTATGGTCGAAGGCGTTGTAAACGGATTTTCTAAAGATATTGAAATCAACGGTGTTGGTTTCGGTGGAGTACTTAAGGGAAGCGTGTTGACCTTGAAATTAGGTTTTTCTCACGAGATCTTATATGAAGTTCCCGAAGGAATCACATTAATCTTGGACGGTACGACTAAGATCAAAGTTACAGGTACAGATAAGCAACTTGTAGGACAAGTAGCAGCTTCCATTAAGAGCTATTATCCAGTTGAGCCTTATAAGGGCAAGGGAGTCACCATCGTTGGTGAGTTCGTACGCCGTAAGGAAGGTAAGACGGTAGCTTAGGTTAACCGGTAACACTTAAACAAATTTCATAATGAAGATCCTAAAAAAGAACGATCTCAGACAGAAGAGAGTCTGGCGCATTCGTAAGAAGGTCGTCGGTTCCGCTGCACGTCCACGTCTTTGCCTCCATCTGAGCAACAAGCATATCTATGCTCAGGCAATTGACGACACACAGGGAAGTACCCTCGTGTTTGTTTCCACGCTAGGTAAAGACCTTCGTGATCAAAAGTTAGCTGCTAACAACGTTGGAGCTGCCGCACTCGGTAAGGCTTTCGGTGAAGCTGCTAAGAAGTCAGGAATCGACCAAGTAGTTTTCGACCGTAACGGTCGTCGCTATCACGGTTGTGTTAAAACATTTGCAGAAGCAGCTCGCGAAGCGGGCTTGGAATTCTAATTGCCCTATGAAAACTGAAAAAAAGAGATTCGGTAAGAAATTCGACAAGAAGCCTGAGGTTGATGATGGCATCAGCGAAAAGGTAGTATTTATCAATCGTTGTGCTAAGGTCGTAAAGGGTGGACGTCGTTTCAGCTTCTCTGCTCTTGTAGTAGCGGGTGATAAGAAGGGCCAAGTTGGTATCGGTTACGGTAAAGCTAACGAAGTCCCTGAATGTATTCGTAAGGGTACAGAAAAGGCTCGTAAGGAATTTGAAACTATTAAGCTCAAGGGTGATACGATCCCTCACGAAGTTCTCGGCGAGTTTGATGGTGGTAAGGTTCTCCTTCGCCCAGCAACATCTGGTACCGGCGTTATTGCTGGTGGTGGTGTTCGTGCGGTACTCGAAGCGGCTGGTGTACAAAATGTACTCACTAAGTCACTCGGTTCTAACAATCCTAATGCTTTGGTGTACGCTACTTTGGATGGCTTGAGACAGCTCAAGACATACGAAGATTACAAGCGTCTCCGTAGTTAATAACATTTTAAGTAAGGACTCTATATTATGAGACTACATGAACTCTCAAACGTCAAAGGAGCTATCCATCGTCGCAAGCGCGTCGGTTGTGGTGAAGGTGGCGGACATGGTAAGACATCAGGTCGTGGCGGTAAGGGCCAAACAGCCCGTTCCGGCGGTGGTATCCGTATTGGTTTCGAAGGTGGGCAAATGCCGATCTATCGTCGCCTCCCGATTCGCGGTTTCAACAACAAGAACTTTCGTACTGAGTACGAAACAGTTAATGTTGGTGAGCTTGCGAAGCTTGATGCTTCCGTAACAGAAGTTGATCGCGACGTATTAGTTGCAGCGGGACTCGTTCGTTCGAACGCAAATCCGCTCAAGATCTTGGGAACTGGCGATATCGCTACTGCTCTTAAGATTACAGCCGACAAGTTTAGCGCGTCCGCAAAGGACAAGATCGAAAAAGCTGGTGGCTCTGTCACTGTAGCTGAAGCGTGAACTTTCTTATATCTTAACGATTCTACTCTACTCGTCGCATGCTATCCGCATTCTCAAATTGCCTTAAAATCCCCGATTTGCGCCATAAGATCTTTTTGACTTTGTCATTGCTCTTTGTCGCTCGTGTCGGGGCTAATATTCCACTGCCCGGTTTGGACGCCAAGCCGTTGCTAGACTTCTTCGAAGCACAGACTGCTGCTGGAGAAGGGAGCCTCCTCGGTTTCTATAATATGTTTACTGGGGGTGCTTTATTACGTGGGGCTGTTTTTGCTTTGGGTATCATGCCGTACATTTCGGCATCTATCATCTTTCAGTTGATGGGTGCCGTGGTTCCTGCTCTTGCTCGATTGAAGCAAGAGGGGGAAGCTGGTCAACAGAAGCTCAGCCAGTACACTCGTTATACGACGCTGATTATTTGTTTTGTTCAGGCAATATTGCTTGTTTTGGCTCTCGAAAATCCAGGACGTTTGTTCCAGGGGTTTTCTGCTGATGTGTATGGCGAAATCGTAATTGTCTCTAAGACTTGGTTCTTGGTGACGTCTACGATCCTTCTTACTACAGGTACAATGCTACTTATGTGGTTAGGGGAACAGATTACCAAAAATGGAGTAGGTAACGGTATCTCGTTATTGATTACAGTTGGTATCATTTCCGACCTTCCATCGGCTGTCAAAGCCACTTACGACTTGTTCTTCGGACCTGTTGGTGTCGCTAAAATGGAAGCTCCGCATGCGGTTTTGCTTCTCGCTCTCATGCTCGGTGTTACAGCCGGTTTGGTTGCGGTGATTCAAGCAGTACGCAAGATTCCAGTTCAGTATGCTAAGCGTGTTGTTGGACGTAAGGTGTATGGAGGGCAGAGCTCCTTCATGCCTCTAAAGGTTAATTATGCTGGGGTTATGCCAGTTATCTTCGCTTCTGCGATTTTGGCTTTCCCTCAACAGATCATTTCTCAGATCGGAGCTTGGCTCGATGCACAGTGGATGGTGGATTTCGCGAATATTCTTGTTCGTGGTTCTGTTGTTTATTACTGCGTCTTCGGTGCGATGATTTTGTTTTTCAGCTATTTCTGGGTGTCAGTAATGTTTCGCCCAATTCAGATTGCTGATGATTTGAAGAAGTACGGCGGTTATGTCCCAGGAGTACGTCCAGGACAGCCTACGGCGAAGTTCTTGGACTTCATCATGACCCGTCTCACTTTTGCCGGAGCGCTCATTCTCACTTTGATCGCTTTGTTTCCGGATATCTTGCTCTTTAAGCTAAATATCCCAATGCGTATTGCTATTTTCTTCGGCGGTACGGGTATGCTCATCACAGTTGGTGTTGTACTCGATACTATGAAGCAGGTTGAAACGCATCTCTTGCAACGTCACTACGACGGTTTCCTTAAGAAAGGTAAGCTCCGTGGTCGTCAAGCTGCTCAAGGAAACGCAGCTTTGGCGGGTGCCACTGAGCTAAAGAATGTTGGCGTCCTTTACGCAGCGGTATTGATCATGCTCGCGATTGGTTTGTCAGCCTCCTTAATCCAGTTCCTTACAAAATAATTCTTTACTTTATGATTTAGACGCGTCATGCCGTGATCCTTTTTCCCCCCTAGCTTCGGTTATAGGGGATTGGGTTTCGATAGGACGGACCAGCAATTGGCCACGCCTAATCATTTAAGAAACTTAAAACATTTTAAAATCTAACAAGTAAATCACCATGCCACGTATCTTAGGCGTAGACATTCCAGGAAAGAAGAAGCTCGGCTATTCCCTCCGTTACATATACGGAGTCGGACCGACCCGTGCACAATTAATTCTCGATCAAACAGGTATCGACCCAGACATGAGAGCAGACTCTCTTAATGAGGAGCAAATCAATGCTATCATGTCTAAGGTAATCGAACTTAAGTTTGTTCTAGAAGGTGATTTGCGCCGTGAAGTCGCGGGCAACCTGAAGCGTATGCAGGCTATTAACTGCTATCGTGGTCTACGTCATCGTCGGGGTTTACCAGTGCGTGGACAACGCACTAAGACCAATGCCCGTACCCGCAAGGGTAAGGTCAGCACCATTCAAGGCGGAAAAAAGTAATTAGAGGATATTAATAATGGCTGAAGAAAACGATCAACCAAAAGAAGAAGTCGAAGTTACAGATGCTGTAGCAGCTGACGAATCCGCCGCACCCGAAGAAGTTGTTGAAGAGACAATTGGTGGTGTAAAGAAGCAACCAACCGCTCAAGATCTTCTAAAAGAAGAAATTGGGGATCTGAAGATCCGCAAGGCGAAGGGTAGCAAGAATGTTACGACTGGTATTGCGAGAATCAGTGCTACTTTCAATAACACGATTGTTACGATCACTGACCCAAAGGGAAATACAATTTCTTGGGCAAGTGCTGGTAAGATGAATTTCCGCGGATCTCGTAAATCTACTGCATACGCGGCTCAGATTGTTTCCCAGAATGCTGCGAAAGCGGCAATGGCTCATGGCCTCAAGGAAGTAATCGTAAAGGTCAAGGGACCAGGGATGGGACGCGATTCAGCGATCCGTGCATTCCAATCTCTTGGTTTGGAAATCTTATCGATCATCGATACGACTCCGATTCCGCATAACGGTTGCCGCCCACCAAAGCGTCGCCGCGTATAATCCGTAACAATAGTAATTAACGTTAACAATTTTTAGATATGGCTCGCTATACCGGACCTACTACAAAGATCAGCCGTCGTTTCGGTCAACCGATCTTCGGCACTAACAAATCATTCGAAAAGCGTGGTTATCCACCAGGACAGCACGGACCACGTGCACGTCGTGGAAAGCAATCCGAGTACGCGATTGGCTTGATGGAGAAGCAAAAGCTTCGCTTCATGTACGGTTTGATGGAGAAGCAATTCCGTCGTGCCTTCGATAAGGCTAAGGGAATTCGTGGAGTCACAGGTACTCTCTTCCTTCAGATCCTCGAAACTCGTCTTGATAGCTGCGTCTACTTGTTAGGCTTCGCGAAATCTCGTCAAGCTGCTCGTCAGTTCGTTAACCACGGCCACGTTCGTGTTAATGGTCAAAAGGTTGATATTGCAAGTTACGCAGTACAAGCCGGTGACGAAATCGAGGTTAAGAACGCTACTTCTTCACGTCAGTTGGCTACTCGCAACATGGATACAACCCGGATGCGTAACGTTCCGGATTGGATGACTCGTAATGACGAGGCCTTCCGTGGTGTGGTTAATCGCCAGCCAAACCGTGAAGAGATGGAACAAAGCATCAACGAGCAGTTGATCGTTGAATTCTATAGCCGTTTCTAATCGGTTTTTCTCTACTACCTTTCTAGCAATTCACCCATCTCTATAGCAAAATGCCAAAACGTATTGGAAAGTTCGAACTGCCAAATCGCCTCGTAAAAGTTGAAGAAGGTGCTTCTGACACTTATGCAAAGTTCATCGCCGAGCCCTTCGAGGCTGGTTATGGACACACGATCGGCAACTGCCTGAGACGAGTTCTTTTGAGCTCGTTGGAAGGTGCTGCGATCTCTTCGATTAAGATCGAAGGAGTTAGCCACGAGTTCCAAAGCATGGATGGCATCGTTGAGGACATCACGGATGTTGTTCTTAACCTTAAGAAGGTGTTATTGCTTTGTCACAAGCGTGAAGGAACTAAGTTGATGATTAACGTCAACCGTTCTGGAACCGTTACAGCCGCCGATATCCAAGCTGATCAGAATGTTGAAATCATCAACCCTGACCAAGTGATTTGTACTATCGACAAGGACATGCCGTTTATTGCGGAAGTCGAAGTTCGTGTAGGACGTGGGTATTGCCCCGGTGATGACAACAAGGATGATGATCAACCGATCGGTGTGATCGCGATTGATTCTTTGTTCAGCCCAGTGAGTTTGGTGAAGTATGAAGTTGAAGCGACCCGTGTTGGTCAAATCACTGATTACGACAAGTTGGTGTTGGAAATCCATACTGATGGTCGCATCACTCCAGATGACGCTCTTAAGCAGTCTTCCGCTATTTTGAAGCATCACTTGGATGTCTTCGACAACGTCTCCGACGAGAACTACGAGTTCGAAGACGAAAGTGCAGAAGTAAGCGAAGAGCAAAACAAGTTGCGTAAGCTTCTTAATATGAGCGTTAACGAAATCGAGCTTTCAGTTCGTGCCGCTAATTGCTTGAACAATGCTAATATCACTACCGTTGGCGAACTCGCTATGAAGAGTGAGCAAGAAATGCTCAAGTATCGTAACTTCGGTAAAAAGTCCCTGAACGAAATCAAAGACAAGCTCGAATCTCTTGGCCTATCGCTAGGAATGAAGTTCGACGAACGTCTCTTGGATTCGAAAAAGGAACTGTAAGAAAAACTTATAGAGACTCCTCAAGACAATGCGTCACAGAAAACACAGCAATTCACTAGGATTAACAAAAGAGCATCGCCTCTCACTCATGGCTAATATGTCTGCTTCATTAATTGAGCACGGCAAGATTAAGACCACGTTGAAGAAGGCTAAAGCCCTTCGTCCTTTCGTCGAAAAAATCATTACTCTTTCTAAAAAGGGAACCTTGCACGACCGTCGTTTAGCGATTGCTCGCGTACGTGACACAAGTGCAATACACATCCTTTTTGAGGAGCGAGCTGAGCAGTTTGCGAGTCGTAATGGTGGTTACACTCGTATCTACAAGCTAGGCACTCGTCAGGGTGACGCTGCCGAAATGGCATTGATCGAATTGATCGAAGCGGACGACGAGGGTTACACCAAGAAGTCTAAGGCGAAGTCAAAGAAGGCTGCTGCGAAGGCTGAAGTTAAGGAAGTTGTTGCAACTGAGGAGACTGCTTCTGAAGAAGCACCAGCCGAAGAAGCACCAGCCGAAGAAGCGAAATAAGTTTTCTTCTCTTCAATTATCATTTTCAATGCGTTCTTCGAATTAGAAGAACGCATTTTTCGTTTTTACCTTTATAGCAATGAATCCTTTTACTTGGTTTATCATCCTTTACACTGGCTCGGCTCTCGTTGGGCTTTTGGTGTTGTGGCTCTGGTACGATCATAGGGATAAGGGGACGTTTGAAGCTCATCGCCGCCGAAAGGTGTTTTGTTGTGTGCGCTGTTCATCGGTTTATTCACGTCGGAAGAAGAACGTGAGTGACGGTGAGCCCTGTCCTAAGTGCGAATATTTGAATTACGAATTGTCCTATTAGTTCAAAGTTTGAGCAGCTTGCCTCGGTTGGTTGTTCCTGAGGTGTTCAATTACCTATTTTATTTTCCATGATGAAGCATCAAACAGTCGCGGTACTAGATTTTGGTTCCCAATATACACAGGTGATCGCCCGCCGCATTCGCGAGTGTTCGGTCTATTCGAAAATCTATCATTTTAAGACCTCCGCAGCACAGCTGAAGAAGGATGGGGTTGTTGGTGTTATTATTTCTGGTGGTCCAGATAGTGTCTTGAAAAAAACGGCACCCAAGATTGATAAGAAAATATTGTCCTTGGGGCTTCCTGTATTGGGAATTTGCTACGGTTTACAATTGATGGCTCATAATCTCGGAGGACGGGTGGAGAAAAGCTCGCATAGAGAATATGGTCATGGCGTACTGAATATTAAGACGAAGGGGAAATTGTTTCGTGGATTGGCTAAGAGCCTACGTGTTTGGAATTCCCATGGTGATCGGCTTGCACAGCTTCCAAAGGGGTTTAAGGCAATTGCTTCGACTGAGAATTGTGAATACGCGGCCGTGGCGGATGTTGAACGTGGTTTGTATGGAATGCAATTTCACCCGGAAGTACATCATTCAGAAGGTGGCCTAGAGATTATCAAAAATTTCCTCGTTGGGATTTGTGGTTGTTCGTGTGATTGGTCGATGGATGATTATGTTCGTGAATCAATTAGGAAGATCCGTGAAACGGTTGGCAGTGATCGCGTTTTGCTTGGTTTGAGTGGTGGAGTGGATTCTTCTGTTGCTGCGGCTTTGATTCATAAGGCGATTGGTAATCAGCTAACATGTGTTTTCGTAGATAACGGTCTATTGCGTTTGAATGAACGTGAGGACGTAATTGATCTCTATAAGCGTAACTTTAATATGGATGTGCGTGTCGCACGTTCTGGTGGATTATTTCTTAAGAAATTGAAGGGCGTTTCTGATCCAGAGCGTAAGCGAAAGATTATTGGTAAGGTTTTTGTTCAAGTCTTTCAGGATTCTTTGAAGAAGATTGGAGATGCTAAATTTCTCGCTCAGGGTACGCTTTATCCCGATGTGATTGAGAGTATCTCTATTGATGGTAGTCCTGCTGCGGTGATTAAGAGTCACCATAATGTGGGGGGCTTGCCGAAGAACATGAAGTTCAAGTTGCTTGAGCCTCTGCGTGAGTTGTTCAAGGATGAGGTTCGAGCTTTGGGTGCTGCGCTAGGTTTACCGCAGGAAGTCGTTTGGCGTCAGCCGTTTCCTGGACCTGGTTTAGGTGTTCGTGTTTTGGGAGAGGTTAACAATAGAAATTTAAAGGTGCTTCGTCTCGCCGATGCCGTATTAAATGAAGAGATGGTGAGAGCAGATTTGTATTATAAGGTATGGCAATCGTTCTGCGTCTTTCTACCTGTTCGTACGGTAGGGGTGATGGGCGACGAGCGTACTTATGATAACGTGATTGCGGTTCGTATTGTGGAGAGTAAAGACGCGATGACGGCGGATTGGGCCCGGATTCCTCATGATGTTCTTCAGCGCGTTTCGACTCGAATCATTAATGAAGTCGCTGGGGTTAATCGTGTGGTTTACGACATAAGCTCGAAACCTCCTGGTACAATCGAGTGGGAGTAATTGCTCTGTCTCTTGTTTTTCGAAATTTTTTGTTTTAGCGTCACATGAAAAAGTTAATAGCAGTCCTCCCTTTGCTGGGCATTTTGTTTAGCAATTCTCTAACACTCGCTCAGGATGTTGAATCAGAGCATGCGTTGATTATCGAACAAACGATTGCGAAGGCTCGTGCGTATTTGGGCGGTGATGACAAATTGAAGTCGGTGGAGTCGATAACGTACAAGGGATCTCTTTTGTATAGTGATGGCAGTACCGGATCGGCTGAAATTATCTTTAAGAAGCCATACTTTCAACGCTTCGTTGCGGTTGTGGGTGATCTGAAGGAGACCTCAGGTCTTAATGATTTAGAGGCGTGGCGTAAACAGGAGGCAATCGGTGTTGAGGGTAGTGCCAGTTTGGGTGTTTATGATCCTGCTGAAATGTATAATATGCGTGCGAGTGTTTGGGAATACTTAAACTTTTACGAAGCGCCTGCAGGCAGAAACAAAAGTGTGGAGTTTGTGGAGTATGCTTCGGTTAATGGAGTAGACTGCGCGGTTCTTCGTTATCTTCATGGTGATGGAATTTGGTTCACACGTTGTTTCGATAGAGAGACGGGGAAACTTGTTCGTACTGTTTCCAGCCGAGGAGCTCTTTTTGTAGAAAGTGGTGAGATTATGGTGGATGGAATCCGATTCCCTAAGCGTCTGATGACTGTCTTTTTAAATGCTCCTGATAGTCCAAGAATTGAAATGGAGTACGGTTCAATTGTTCTGAATCGTAGTATCGATAACGAAATCTTTAAGTACCCGAAATTGCTCGATTGATCAAAGCGGAGAATTGAATTTTAGGGCTACCTTCGGGTAGTCCTTTTTTATCTTTGCCATGGGGGGCACTGCTCTCCATTAGTCCGAAATGGCAGAATTGGCATATCGTTCGCGTGGCTTTAAGGAGAAGCTAGCAAAGTTTTGTGAGACCGCAGTGGTCCCGCAGACAATCGTTGATACCGTATCAGGGATATTGGCTGACGTTAGGGATCATGGTGACCATGGTATCTCACGTACGCTGAAACGGGTTGATGGACTCAAATTGGAGGCGGATCGCTTTCGTATTACCGATCAAGAAATGAAGGCAGCGGTTGGTCGTTTGCCGAAAGGGGATTTGGCTGCTATCAAGGAGTCTATTGCGTCTGTAACTGAATTCCACCGACATGCACTGCCAAAGTCTTGGACCGCGAAAAACTCTCACGGTGCTACTATCGGAGAGCGGTTCTATCCATTGGAACGTGTGGGGCTTTATATTCCGACGAATTTGGTGTCTACGGTGGTTATGACTGCGTGTCTGGCGAAGTTGGCTAAGGTCAAGGAAATCGTGGCATTCACGCCCTGTGGACCTAACGGTATTTTGAATGATGGTTGTTTGGCAGCGATGAGGCTTGCTGGTGTTACTGAAGCGTATCGAGTAGGCGGAGTTTCTGCGATCGGGGCGATGGCTTATGGTACGGATTCAATTATTCCTGTCGAAAAGGTGTATGGTCCGGGCAATGCCTATACGGTTGAGGCGAAGCGTCAGGTGTATGGAACTATCGGCGTCGATTTACTTCCTGGGCCGAGCGAGCTAATGGTTATTGTGGACGATAGTGCTGAAGCACGATTTGTTGCCGCGGATTTATTAGCACAGGCTGAGCATGGATCTGGGCGCGAGAAAATATATCTCGTGAGCTTGAGCAAGGAGAAGACGCGTGAAATTCGAGCGGAGTTGCGTGAGCAGGTTAAAACATTGTCGCGTAAGGCTTTGATCAAATCAGTTCTGAAGGATGGCTTTTTCTCTGTGATTGTGGAGGATTATGACCAAGCAATTGAAATTGCTAATTTTGTCGCACCGGAGCATTTAGAGTTGGAGGTTCAATCGAGTAAGTTAAATCGCTTGGTGAGGCTTATCCGTTCGGCAGGTGCAATTATGCAAGGTGGTTGGACGGCAACGGCTTTGGGGGATTTTGTTGCAGGACCAAGCCATGAATTGCCGACTGGGCGTTCGGGGCGTTATTTTAGTGGCCTACAGTTGGTCGACTTTTATCGCCGATCAAGTGTGGTTAAGTATTCCGAGGCGGCGTTGAAAAAGGCTGCGGCTTCGGCGGAAGCGTTTGCTCGGATGGAGGGCTTGGATGCTCATGGGCGTTCAGTTTCTATTCGATTAGAAAAATGAATACGAAGAGAGAAATCAAAGATTTAGTGTTACCGCATGTTAATGCGTTGCATGGCTATACTCCGGGCTTTCAGCCTAAAGAGAGTGGATGGGCAAAACTGAATACTAATGAAAGTCCGTATCCGCCCAGTCCTTGTGTGGATCAATCGATTGTTGCCGCTCTGGGCGACACTTTGAGGTTGTACCCAGATCCACGTAGTTGGCCTTTGCGCGAGGAAATCGCAACTTTGCACGGGTTAGATGTAGCGAATGTTATAGTTGGGAATGGTTCGGACGACATTCTGAATTTATTGGTGCGGGCATTTTCTGTTTCGAATAAAGACGTGGCTTATCCGTTTCCAAGTTATTCGTTATATCCGGTTCTTTGTGCTATCCAGGATTCTAGCGTCGTGGAATTGCCGTTTGATCGGGAGATGGTGTTGCCGTTTGAAGCGATCGCTCAAAGCACGGCGAATCTACTCTTTATAACAACGCCGAATGCGCCGACTGGAATTGGGTTCGCTAACGATGATTTGAGGCGTGTCCTCGAGTCTTTCGACGGGATTGTTGTTTTTGACGAGGCTTACGCGGATTTCGCTGAGGAAAATGCAGTCGCGTTGCTGGCTGAATATCCGAATGCGGTTGTGACACGTACGTTGTCCAAGTCCTATGGATTGGCTGGAATGAGAGTGGGGTATGGCCTAGCCTCTGCGGAGGTTATTGAGGTGTTGGATCGAGTGCGCGATAGCTATAATGTGAACCGTTTGTCTCAGGCCGCCGGCTTGGCTGCGGTTAAGGATCAGGATTATCTTCTGGCAACGGTTGGTAAAATGAAGCGAACACGTGACTTCTATTATGATGAATTGGCGTCTCGGGGCTGGTTTACGTATCCCTCGCAATCAAACTTCCTGTTTACTGAGCCTGTCAATGGGCAGGGGGAAAGAGGGGCAGTGATTGCTCGGGAGCTTTTCGAATTTTTGAAGTCTAGGAAGATTCTAGTTCGTTACTTCGGCGGACACGCCTTGACTGAGTCTTTTCTCCGCATCAGTGTCGGGGATGATGATCAAATGCTTTTATTAAGCGAAACTATTGAGCAATGGATGAACAAAGAATAGCCTCTCTTGAGCGCGAGACTAAGGAAACGAAGATTCGTGCTAGCCTAAATATTGACGGTACTGGTGCGTCGACGATTGATACGGGAATTCCGTTTTTTGATCACATGCTTACTTTGTTCGCCTCTCATGGAATGTTCGACCTCGATGTGAAGGCGGATGGCGATGTTGATGTTGATTATCATCACACGGTTGAGGATGTTGGTATTGTCCTTGGGGACTTATTTAAGACTGCTCTTGGCAATAAGGGTGGAATCGTACGCTACGGATTCTTTATTCTTCCGATGGATGAGTGCTTGGGCCGAGTGGCGATCGATCTTGGGAATCGTCCTTATTTGGCTTATGACGTCGTGGCACCCACGTCTTATGTTCGAGACTTTAATATAATTTTGATTAAGGAGTTTTGTCGTGCATTTTCGAATACTTTAGGAGCTAATTTGCACATCAGCCTCGAGTACGGAGAAGAGCCTCACCACATCGTTGAGTGTATCTTCAAGTGTATGGCGCGTGCGATTGATGCAGCTTCTCGAGTTGATGAGCGGCTTGGTGGGCGTCTGCCGTCAACTAAGGGAATGCTGTAGCGAAAGATCGAATGGGCTCTCTTTGGGTCGTTTTAGACGAAGTTTTATGAGTATGAGCAAACGAATTGCTTTGATTAATTATGGAATGGGCAATTTGCGCAGCGTGGAAAACGCATTGCGTAAGGTTGGCTCAGATCCAGTGATTGTTACGGATCCTAAAGAAATTGGTGATGCTGCTGGTTTGGTTTTACCTGGGGTCGGTGCGTTGCAGGACTGTGTGGATGGGCTCCATGCCGCTGGCTTTCCTGATTTTATCAAAGGTTGGATTTCTGAGGATAGGCCGTTTTTAGGGGTCTGCCTTGGATTGCAGGCACTGTTTGAGCATTCCGAGGAACGGGATGTGAAGGGGCTTGGTATTTTTGAGGGACGTGTGAAGCGGTTCACCTCTCGACCAGGGTTAAAGATCCCTCACATGGGTTGGAATAACGCGAAACTCTTGCAAGCAGGGTCTCCATTTTGGGAGGGCTTGAGTGGAAGTGACGATCGTTTCTATTTTGTGCACAGTTATTTTGTAAAACCAGAGGATGCATCGCTGTCATTGACGTCGACGGATTACGATGGTGTTTTTACGAGTTCTATCGCGAAAGGTAATACGTTGGCTTGTCAGTTTCACCCGGAGAAGAGTCAGGCGAAGGGCTTGCGTGTTTATGAGAACTTTGTGAAGCAGTGTTAATTTGCACTATAAGATTGGCTAACCTGATTCGGCAGAGATGCTTATACTTAGTTTAGGGGTCACTCACCCTTTACAAAATTGTGACACAGTGTAGACTCCGATCTTAAAGAACCATTAATTCCCCTAATATATCAAATCTGAACCAGATCGCAGAAAAACATCCCTGCAGATTATCATGAGCAAAGAAGCTACGCTAACACTTGACGATAAGACTTTTAATTTCCCAATTATCGAGGGAACAGAAGGTGAAAAGGCCATCGACGTCAGCACTTTGAGGAGTGGGACGGGGTATATCACTTATGATGAAGGCTATGGGAATACAGGTTCTTGCCAGAGCGAAGTAACGTTTATTGATGGAGAGGCCGGAATTCTCCGCTACCGTGGTTATTCAATTGAGGAGTTGGCCGAGAAGTCGGATTTTCTTGAAACTGCGTACCTTGTTATTTACGGCGAACTCCCTACGGCGGAGCAACGAGCTACTTTTTCTGGAAAAATTCGTGAAAATTCCAGTATCGACGAGCGTATGCGCCGCATGGTTGAGGGCTACCCAAGTGATGCTCATCCCATGGCGATTTTGTCGGCAATGATGAGTTCTTTGGCTTGTTATGACCCTCAGTTGGCGACGAATGACCGTGCGACAGATTTGGAAAACTTTGATGATGCCGCAGCATCTGCGTTGTCGAAGGTTCGTACTATTGCTGCAGCGTCTTATCGTATGAGTCGTGGACTTCCTTTGATTTATCCAAAGAAGACGTTGAAGTATACGGATAACTTTATGCACATGATGTTTTCAGATCCTTATGATTCGTTTGAGGCGATTCCTGAGGTGAGTAAGGCGTTGAATCTTATCTTGTTGTTACATGCTGATCACGAGCAGAACTGCAGTACTTCAACCGTGCGAATGGTTGCTTCGGGTGGAGCTAATATGTTTGCTTCGATCTCAGCGGGAATCAGTGCCCTTTGGGGACCTCTACATGGAGGAGCTAACATGGCAGTTATTCAAATGTTGGAAGATATCCATGCTGAAGGTGATGACGGAACTCGTTTTATTGAGGAAGCTAAGAGTGGTAAGAGCACTCGCCGTTTGATGGGCTTTGGTCACCGTGTTTATAGAAACTTTGATCCGCGTGCGAAAATCATCGGTAAGGTGTGTGAGGAGCTTTTGGAAAAATTGGGTGTTTCTGACCCCTGTTTGGATATCGCTCGCAATCTCGAAAAGGCAGCTTTGGCTGATGAGTATTTTATCAAGCGCAAGCTGTATCCAAACGTTGATTTTTATAGTGGAATTGTGATGCGTGCGATTGGGATTCCTCTCAATTTGTTCACGGTTATGTTTGCGATCGGGCGTATGCCTGGTTGGTTGGCGAACTGGAAGGAGATTGCGATGAACCCGAAGGGTAAGATCAATCGTCCACGCCAAGTTTATCAAGGTGCAACGGTTCGCAGTTATGTTCCCGTTGAGGAACGCGGTTAGTATCTACCTTGTAGTTGATTTTTAATGAACGCCCAATCTTCTGTGATTGGGCGTTTTTTTGTGCACATCAAAGAGACTCTATTTCTTTTCAGATTCTTCAGGGGCGTGAACTGCGTCGGTAAAACTTATGCCGGTTAGCTCTTTGATGCCGTGAAAGAGCTTGTACATCGCGTAGGCTGAGATCGCTAAAACTGGGACGGTGATGACGAGGTAGGAGACCCAGGTCATTTTTGCAATTTGTTGATTGAAGGCTTCGGTGCCCCCGGGGCTGGTGACGATAGCCTTTGCTATAACGAAGTTCAGAACTGCACTAATTAGAAATGAGAAGGCGAGGATGTAGGTGGATTGTTGGAAGATTTTATCGAAGGCTGGCTTGTTGTTGCGTGCTTCGAGTTCTTTTTCGATTTTGTCTACGTCGATGATTTGGTCATTGTAGATGAAGGTTTTTACCAGTGGGTTTTTGCTCTTCATACTCATTAGAACCATGACTCCGATGAGGATTGGCATGGTGGTCTCGCTGACGACGATCCAGATCCCATCGAGCTCGAGGAGGCCGATTGACCCACGAACGAGAGTTCCGACAAATCCGATTACTGAAACGAAATTGAAGGTCCTGCGTTTTGTCCAATCGAAGATGCCGTATCCAAGGGGGAAAAGGAGAGCGACGATGAGGGCGGGTTGGGATCCCAGTCGATCGTCGCTACTTAGCTTGGAGAGAATCATAGCAGGGGCCACGATATTGCAAATCAGGTTAAGAAGAAGATTTTCTCGTTTCTGTTTAGGTTTGGACATTATGACGTTTTCTTGGTTTGTGTCTCGTCGTTCGCGAGTCTGTACTGATCGGGAATTCACTGAATATATACCACTTTTATCAATGTCTAACGCACGCATTCTTCTCGGAGTCAATATCGACCATTTCGCAACTCTTCGCCAAGCTCGATTTCGTGAGGTGGATCGCAACTGCGGACAGATGGTGGAGCCGGATCCGGTTCTGTTGGCACTTTTGGGGGAGAAGGCAGGAGCGGACGGTATTACGGTTCATCCTCGTGAGGATTCTCGTCATATTCAACGTGATGATGTTGTGCGATTGCGTGCTTGTATTCAGACGAGACTGAATATGGAGATGGCTGCGACCGATGACATGCTGGAGTTTGCCTTGAAGATAAATCCTGACACGATCTGTGTGGTACCAGAAAGCCGAGAAGAGGTGAGTACTGAGGGAGGATTAGAGGTTGCGGGGCAGTTTGAACGAATTAAAGAGGTTACTCATGCTGCTCAGGATGCGGGAATCGGCGTCAGTCTTTTTATTGACCCATCCCCGGAGCAGATTGAAGCGAGTGCGGAAATCGGAGCGGACTTTGTGGAGCTTCATACCGGTGCCTATGCGAACGCTTATTATAGTGATGAACGAATTCCGGAGATTAACCGATTGATAGAGGGTGCTGAATTAGCTGATTCGAGAGGACTTATCGTGAATGCGGGACATGGTATCAATTATGTAAACATCAATGAGATTCGTGCTATCCCCTTTTTGCATGAGCTAAATATTGGTCATAGTATTATCAGTCGTAGCGTCTTTTATGGCCTCGATGAGGCCGTGCGAGAGATGAAGACTTTGATGAATCAAGGGTAATAGACATGTTTCGGTATGAAATTTAATCTTCCATTAGCTGGCCCTGTGATTGGAATTGGGGTGGATATTGCGGATATCGCTCGTATTCGTGATATTATTGGGCGTCAGAAAGAACGTTTTGTGCAACGTGTCTATACGGCGGCTGAGCAGGAATATTGTGAGCGGCATCGTGATCCGTATAAGCATTATGCGGCTCGGTTTGCGGCAAAAGAGGCGGTGTCTAAGGCCTTTTCGACTGGGATTGGTGAGTATTTGAATTGGACTTCAATTTCGGTAGTCAAGGGGGAACGCGGGGAGCCTTTGGTCGAATTGGATGAGAAGGGGCGTGCGTTACTTGAGCAGGTCGGCGGTTCGAGAGTGGCACTTAGCTTGTCGCATTCTGAGGAAACTGCGATTGCATTTGCGGCGATTTTGGGTAAGGTCTGAAATTAATGCTTTTAGACTCCAACTCTATTTCAGCACCTTGTTTTTCTGCCCTTAGTTCATCTCATCCCGTTCTCTCTTGTGAGGCGTCCGCGGCGTGGGAAGCTTCCGTATTGGAAACTTCGGAAGATGAGTGGCAGGTTATGCAGCGTGTGGGTAAAAAAATTGCTTCTGAGATTATCTTGGAATTGGCATTTGGTTTTCGCAGGCGGGAATTGCGTGTTTTAGCTCTCGTTGGCAAGGGGCATAACGGTGGCGATGCCTTGTTGGCTTTGGCTGAACTCGTGGAGCGTGGACATGTATCCACGGTTTGTATCCTTTTGAGTGCAGAGGTATCGGCGTTGAAGGAAAATACGCGTAGAGCGTATGATCGATTGCTAGGTTTGATGCCGAAAGGGAGAGTCGTGGTTATTGAGCGCGAGGCGGAGAGTGACTTGAAGTGGCTGGAGGAGGTGGACAGTGCATTGGCGACCGAGTTGTTTGATCTGTCGATTGATGGTTTTCTGGGATTGTCGTATCGAGCTCCATTGAAGTTTTATTTTGAGGAGGTTGCGAAGTCGATTAACGCGAATCCGAATATTGGGTTGCGCGTTGCAGTTGATATGCCGACCGGTGTTGGATCCGTGCATGCGTTTGTAGCGGATGTAACTGTTGCTGCTGGAATCTGTAAGGATTCGGTGAGTGTGCGATCGAACGAAGCTGTTTGTGGTAAATTGAGGTATGTTGATGTTGGCCTTTTAGGCGATAGACCTGTGTCGAATCGACACGTATTGCTAGACGGAATACTTAATCCCGTTCGCTCGCGAAGATCTGTGTCTGCGGATAAGCGGAGTATGGGGCATGTTGCGATTGTTGCGGGGTCTTGCCGTATGCCGGGGGCTATGGCGATGTGTGTTCGTGGAGCGTTGCAGAGTGGGGTGGGGCTTGTTACAGTATTTGCTCCGGAGTCGATTGTTCATGCGTTTTCGACGGCAATTCCGGAGGCTATGTGGGTTGGGTGGCCGGAGACTCCAGATGGGGAATTAGCGATGGAGGGTGAGTTTTTGCTGTCTCAATATGCTGAGAAGGCGACGGCTTTGATTTTAGGTCCTGGAATCGGGAATGGTCGTGAGACCGGTGCGATGGTAAGGAATATCGTGACAAATTGGCGAAAGCCAATTGTGTTGGATGCAGATGCGTTGACTCAGGATGCTATGTTTGCCTTGGGGAAGCGTAGGGAGGTGAATGCGGTGCTGACTCCTCACCTAGGGGAATTTTTTCGCATGACTGGAAGTCGAAGGAGCGAGAATGTTGAAGATGAGGAGCTGTGCGGGTTTTCTGGAGCGTATAGCTGCGTAACTGTTTTAAAGGGACCGAATACTCGAATTGCAAATCATGAGAACGTTTTTTTGAATACGACTGGGAATAGTGTTCTCGCTCGTGGAGGGAGCGGAGACATCTTGTCGGGGATGATTGGAGGGCTTTTGGCTCGTTGGCCAAAATCTTCCTTGGAGGCTGCTTGTTTGGGGACCTACTGGCATGGGCGTGCGGGGGATGTGCTTGCGTATGAAAATGGACAGAATGCGGTGCGTATTACTCAGTTGTTGGATTGTTTGGTTCCGGCTTTGGAAGCTCCGTTGAAATGGGAAGCTTAATTGATCGAGAGGCGGCTTTCGAGGTGTTGAATGGCTTGCCTGCTATTGGGCCTATTTCGTTGAATCGGTTGCTGGTCGCGTTTGATGGTGATCCTCTGGCTATTCTTGGGGCAAATCCCCTTGAGTTGAGACAGGTGAAAGGGCTGACTAAAAAAGCGATTGATGTTTTGGAGCGATGGGAGTCTCATTTTGACTTGGAAAAAACGTTGGATCGGAGGATGTCGATGGGAGCACGGTTTGTGTCTCGTGAGTCTGAGTTGTATCCACAGATGTTGAAGGAGATTTCTGATCCGCCGATTGGATTCTATTATCTAGGGAACTATGATTTTAAGAAGCCAAGTGTTGCCATGGTGGGCAGTAGGAAAACCTCTCAGTACGGAAGGGCTGTTGCGGAATCATTTGCTCGGGATTTGGCGACTCTTGGTTTTTGTGTCACGAGTGGTATGGCACGTGGAATTGATTCCTGTGCCCATAAAGGGGCGCTGAGTGCCAATGGCGGATCTACGGTGGCGGTGTTAGGTTGTGGGCTTAATATTGTGTATCCTCCGGAGAATCTGGATTTGTATCGATCAATTCAGACTCATGGTGCGGTTGTTTCGGAGTTTCCGTTTGGTCGTAATGCGGATCGGCAAACTTTTCCGATGCGAAATCGGGTGGTGAGTGGAATGTCTGAAGCGGTTGTCGTGATCGAATCAGAGGCTTCGGGTGGTTCGATGATTACGGCACGTTTTGCGGGTGAGCAGGGGCGGTTGTTGTGTGCAGTCCCGGGGCGTATTGATCAAAAGACAAGTCAGGGTTGCAATCAGTTGATTCGTGATGGAGCAATTTTGCTTAATAGCGTGGATGACCTTTTGGAGGAGCTTCGTTATGAACGGTCAATGCCGAGGGTCGATGGAAAGTCGGGCGACGGTGGGCTGTTGCTTGAGCTTGAGGGGCTTTCTGAGGTCGAGGCTGCTTTAATGCGTCAACTGGAAGGCGGAGAGTCTTTTGGTGTGGATGCTTTGTCGGACGTGCTTGTTCTTTCTTCATCGGAGGTAGCAGCTACCTTGATGATGCTTGAGTTGGAGGGGCACGTTATCAAACGGCTCGACGGAAAGTACGAAGCGGCTGTTCGTATAGGGCGTTGATGTTTTGGATCAACCTGGAGGCCAAGTGAGTTTACGTCCGCCGAGGAGGTGGACGTGTAGGTGTGGGACGGACTCACCGCCGTCGGGGCCGTTGTTGATGGCGATTCTGAATCCGTTATCGAGATTGAGTTTTTTGGCGAGAGCACTTGCGGTAAGGAGGAGGTGCCCTAGGGTCGCTTGGTCTTCGGTTTGCGCTTCGTTGATTCTCGGTATCGGTTTTTTTGGGATGACAAGAAGGTGTGTGGGTGCCTGTGGCTCTATGTCATGAAATGCGATGCAGAGCTCGTCTTCGTGCTCGATGTTTGCGGGGATTTCGCGAGCGATGATCTTTTCAAATAGAGTGGGCATGTTGCTTAGAGTATTATAAGTGAGAGTCTAGCGGATGGGCGGGAACGTTCTTGGCAAAACCGGCGTGCGAAGGCGATTGCTTCTTGGTATTCAAGTTTTCTGGATTGGCTCCATCTGGTTCCTTCGGGGCAGATTGCTTCCTTGAGGCCAGTGATTACAATTAATCCTGAGTCGAATCGGCAGGTGGCTTTGAGTACGTCCAGTAGATGGACACGCATTTCTAATAGAGAAAAGGGGCTGTCGGAAGCATTGGCGTCCACAAATCCAAAGCCTCTTGTGCTGCGGGTTCCCTCGATCTTGTCGACGAGTTCCTTGGCTCGTTTTATGAAGGGTTCCGAAAGGCGGTTTAGTCCTTTTGGAAGACTCGCCTCGATGGTCTCTTTAATTTGTTGGGCGTAGTAGAGATCGTCGCCAACGGTCTCACTAAAGAGCGAGCATACGACTTGAAGTTTTGTGAGCTCTTCTTGGAGGACGTTCTTCATTGGGGGTAATCGCTGTTGATCTCGGTAATCTCGTCGAGGAATTCTTCGAGGTTGCGAAAATCTTTATAGACGCTGGCGAATCGTATGTAGGCGATTGCGTCGATGCGTTTGAGGTTTTCGAGTATTTTTTGCCCAATAGCTGTTGTTGGAATCTCTAGACCGTGGGTGCTTTCGAGTTGGTCGATCATGTCCTCAACGAGGATATTGATTTGCTCGGCTTCAACGGGGCGTTTTTGGCAGGCTCGGCGGAGGCTGTTTATAACTTTGGCTTTGTCGAAGTCTTCTCGGCGTCCGTCGCTTTTGGTGACGTAGAGGCATTCGCGAAGGACTTGTTCGTTGGTGGTGTAGCGATTCCCGCAGGTTGTGCATTCTCGACGGCGTCGGATTGTAGACCCGTTTTTGCTAATGCGGGAATCGATGACTTTGTCGTCTAAAGACGCACACTTGGGACATCTCATAATGGTTAGAGACTAAGAAAGTTTTTTAAAAACTCCATGCCGTTTTCGGTCGCGATAGATTCCGGGTGGAATTGAACTCCCCAGATCGGAAGTTCTTTGTGGCGCAGTCCCATTATTTCGCCTTCGTCGGTTTCGGCGGTGATTTCGAGGCAATCGGGGAGGCTCGGCCGGTCCACTATTAGGGAGTGGTATCGGGTGGTGAGGACGCCTTGTGGTACGCCTTTGAAGAGGTCCTCTCCGTTGTGTTTGATGGGGGAGGTCTTGCCGTGCATGAGGCGATCGGCTCTGACAACTTTACCGCCGAAGTGGTGTCCGATTGATTGGTGGCCTAGGCAGACACCGAATAACGGAACTTTGCCGCCGAAGGCTTCGATCATTTCGAGACTGACGCCTGCTTCGCTGGGAGAGCAGGGGCCGGGCGATATGAGAACTCTATCAGGTTTGAAGGCGAGTGCCTCTTCGACCGTGATCTGATCGTTTCGAAATACCTTTTGTTCGACGCCTAGCATTCCAAAATATTGGACGAGGTTGAAGGTGAAGGAATCGTAGTTGTCTATAACCAGAAGCATACTGATGTACTTGATAGGTTCTAATTTCGAATTGTGAACCTAGAAAGGTGAATTGTTTATAACTTTTAGGATGAAGGCGGTTTTTCGGTAATCGCGCTTGCAACGCAGGGGCAGACTTTGGCAGCGTCCTCCCGAGTATTCTATGAGCACGCATTTTAAATTAAAGACCACTGATCCACAATCCATGGCCCGAAGGGGGCAACTCACGACGTTGCATGGAGTGATTGAGACGCCCATTTTTATGCCAGTTGGTACGCAGGCGACTGTTAAGGGGCTGACTCCCAATCAGATAGAGGATATTGGTGCTCAAGTGATTCTTGGGAATACCTACCATCTTAATCTGCGTCCAGGGTCTGAGTTGATCAAGAAGGCGGGGGGCTTGCATCGGTTTATGGGGTGGGATGGCCCGATTTTGACGGATAGTGGTGGTTTTCAGGCCTTTAGTTTGGCGAAGTTGAGTAAGTTGACGGAGGAAGGAATTGCTTTTCAGTCTCACTTGGATGGTGCGAAGGTTTTTCTTGGTCCTAAGGAAGTGATGGGGATTCAGGCGAATTTGGGCTCGGACATCGCAATGGTGATCGATGAGTGTCCGCCGTGGCCTTGTGAAAAGGATGCGTGCCAGAGGGCGATTGAGCGGACGACGCGTTGGGCGGCCGCTTGTAAGAAGATCTCAACCGACAATGGATTTTTGGAGTCTGGGCACCATGTGTTTGCGATTGTTCAAGGGTCTTCGTTTGAGGACTTGAGGCGCCAGTCGGCGGAGGAGTTGTCCGCTTTGGATTTTCCTGGTTATGCAATTGGTGGAGTCAGTGTTGGTGAGCCGGAGCCGGAAATGCTAAAGCAGGTCGGTGCGAGTACGCCGTTTCTTCCCTCTGACAAGCCTCGGTATACGATGGGTCTTGGGACTCCGCCTCAGATGTTGAAGATGATCGCTCTCGGGGTTGATATGTTCGACTGTGTTTTGCCTTCTAGGGTCGCTCGAAATGGAGCGTTCTTTACTGAGCACGGGATGAAGAATATTCTCAATGCACGTTTTGCGGATGATTTGTCTCCGTTATTGGAGGGGGCGGATAATTACACGAATCGCTTTTCGAGGGCTTATATTCGTCATTTGGTGAAAGCGAAGGAGATGCTTGGGTGTACATTGATGACGATCCATAATTTGCATTTCTACCTCGATTTGATGCGTCAGGCTAGGGAACACATTGAAGCCGGTGATTACACGCCGTGGAGCCAGGCGTGGATTAGTCGTTACGAGGCTGGAGAAGGGTAGGTGTCGATTGTTTTTTCGCCGTTTTCTGAGGTGAATCGGTAACCTCGCACTCTATTCGAGTGTAGTTGATCGTTTGGGGGGAGCTATTTTGGCAGTGAAAATCAGCCTCGTAGGAGCTGTGCTTGGGAGAAAAATGCTCGTTAACCGGGACTTCTGAGAAACTATTGCTTGTTTTGGGCTCGATCTTGAGTTTTCGACAGCTCTTTTAGTTGCGCGATGAGGTGAAGAGCCTTTTCTTTGTCACCCTGTTTACCCTGATTGGGGTAGGCTCTTGTAATTTTTAGTTATCAGACGATGTTATCATTATTCTTCAAGAAGTTCGCTGGGCGAAGTAATCGCAAATGGCTTAAGTCGTGCCAGCCAATCGTGCAAAAGATAAACTCTTTGGAAGAGTCCTATCAGTCTCTTTCCGATGACGAGTTAAAGGGGCATACGGCACAGTTTCGGGAGCGTTTCCAAGGTGGTGAAACATTGGAGGATTTGTTGCCTGAGGCGTTTGCTACGGTTAAGAATGCGGCACGTCGCCTTTGTGGTAGTAATGCTATGGTTTGCGGTTTGGAGCTGCCTTGGGAGATGGTGCATTACGATGTGCAGTTGATCGGGGGGATGGCGTTGCACGAAGGTAAAATCGCTGAAATGGCGACGGGTGAAGGAAAGACCTTGGTTTCTACTTTGCCATTATACCTCAATGCGATGGCTGGGCGCAACGTACAGTTGGTGACGGTGAATGAATACCTTGCACTGCGTGACTCCGAATGGATGGGGCACCTTTTTAATTTCCTCGGTCTTAAGGTAGGGTGCATTAAGAACCAGATGGCTCCCCAAGAAAAGCGTGAGATGTATGGGTGTGATATCACATACGGAACCTCTTCGGAATTTGGATTTGATTATCTTCGCGATAACGGAATGGCACAAAGCAAGGAAGATCAGGTTCAGCGGGATCACTTCTTTGTAATCATTGACGAAGTGGATTCTATCCTAGTCGATGAGGCTCGTACGCCATTGATTATTTCCGGACCTGCTCAGATTCAGCGTGAAGAGCCTTACACTCGCATGAAATCCGATGTCGCACAATTGGTTAGTAAACAGAACAAGCTCTGTAACCAGATTGTTAGTGACGTTAAAAAGGCGTTGACGGACGAGGGTGCGGATCAGTGGGATCTTAGTATGAAGCTCTTGCAGGTCAAATTTGGCATGCCTAAGAATAAGATACTTCTTCGCCTGATGGAGAATGGTGATTATCGCAAAATGCTGGACAAGTGTGAGCTTGAGTTGGGTAGCGATATGAACAAGGACAAGTCATACGCTCTAAAGGAGGAACTTTACTACGTCATTGACGAAAAACAGCGTCAGGCGGACTTGACTGAAAAGGGGCGGAGTGACTTGCGACCGGATAATCCAGACGCCTTCGTGCTTCCCGATCTTGCCGATCGTTTTAGTCAGCTCGATAAGGATGCTAGCTTAAGTCAGGAGCAGAAGGACGAAATTAAACTCAAGGAGCAGGATGCCCTTGAGTTGATTGGGGAAGAAATTCATGCGATTAGCCAGCTTCTAAGGGTGTACGCTCTTTATGAGCGTGATGTT
>CAWVWU010000015.1:0-31661 GCA_963933925.1 uncultured Puniceicoccaceae bacterium | reverse complement strand
TAGCACCTTTCATCCTGCGCGGCGTCACTTTGGTGGGCATAGACAGCGTGATGTGCCCTCGGCTCGAACGACTCGAAGCCTGGCGACGCTTGGCCCGCGATCTCGATATCTCCAAACTGGCAAATATTAGCAATGAAGTTGGCCTGACGGAAGTACTCCCCCTCGCTTCACAGATGCTAAACGGCGAATTAAGAGGACGAGTGGTGGTAGATGTGAATCGATAAACCACAACCTCACAAATCCTGAGTTTATCGAAGGACACCTCAGCTTAACAACCCAGGGAACGCCGACGTCCACGTCGGCCCCACAGCACAACTCCCATAAACTTCGCCTCCTTAGCGTTCTTCGCGATAAAAAGTCACAACCATATAAGAATCCGCAATCACGCAAAGCCTGACCCATCAACCTATTCCAGAACGTTTTTTCTGGATTCGTAGCGGACAGCTTGCCAACGTCTCGGGATGCAATCGACTCAAGACGAGGTATTGACAATTTTCAAAGAAACAAAAGCCCTCCTACAGGGACATTTTATTCTACGCTCTGGGCTTCGCAGCGAATATTTTTTCCAATGCGCTCAAGTCTGCCAGAACATGGCGGCCGTTAGTCGCCTCGTAGAACTCTTGCTTCCAAAACTCAAGGAGCTGGAAGTCGACACCGTTCTCGCCCCCGCTATGGGCGGTCTCGTAGTCGGACAAGAAGTCGCCCGCCAACTCGGTAAACGCTACATTTTCGTCGAAAAAGAAGACGATAAGCTCGTTATGCGTCGCGGCTTTAAAATCGCCCCAGGTGAACGCGTTCTCATCGTCGAAGACGTTGTGACTCGTGGGGGTCGTGCCAACGAAGCGATTAATATCGTTACCGAAAACGAAGGCATTGTCGCCGCCGTAGCAGTCCTCGTGGACCGCAGCCAAGGCACGACAAAATTTGAGGCTCCCTTCATCCCTCTTCTCGAGATGGGATTCCCAACTTTCCAGCCAGACGCCCTACCCGATCACCTCAAAGACATTCCGGCGATCAAGCCAGGCAGTTAAGACGCTTCTCAAACCCAACGCGCCCATGCCCCTGTTCGAAATCGACAATTGGCGTATCGAATCGGGTCAATCATGGGCGATTATCGGACACAACGGATCGGGCAAAGGAAACTTGTCCCGACACCTCGCGGCAATTCCGTCGAGTACCGTCTCCGTGCTCTCTTTCGAAAGTCAGCAGGCATTTTTCGAAGAACAGCTTCGCAATGATGATTCCGAGTACATGGACCGTCTCGACACCGGTCCCACGGTCCAGGAAATCCTCACAGAAGCCGGAGCCAGCCCAGAAACGATCGAAGGCTGGGCTCAACGCTTCAGAATCAAAGCCCTCCTTGACCGCGGCTACAGACTCCTCTCCAGCGGCGAAGGTCGTAAAACCCTCCTTCTACGAGCCATTGCCCGCCACCCCGACCTCCTCATTCTAGATGAACCTTTCGAAGGCCTCGATCAAGAGGCCTACCAAGAAATCTCCACATTTTGCCAAGACGTACAGACCGAAGGCCAAACTCTCCTCCTACTGGTCAATCGCCTAGACGACATCCAAGCATGGAATACTCACATCGGCGTCCTTCGCAACGGAAGTATCGTCGCCGCAGGCTCTAAAACCGAGATGGAAGCGAGCTCGGAAATGAAGCAGCTCTTCCAATTCAACCAATCCAGCTTCCCCGAACTCCCAGATCGTCTAGAAACTGCCCCGGAGCAATTTTCCCAACAAACCATCTTTTCGCTCACCGACGCACGAGTCGACTATGACGAACAGCCCCTCTTCCAAAACCTCACTTGGAAACTCGAACGCGGCCAGCACTCTCTCATAACAGGACCCAATGGCTGCGGAAAATCGACCTTGCTTCAACTCATCGCCGGAGACCATCCCCAGTGTTACTCCAACGACCTCAATATCTTTGGCTACCAACGCGGAAGTGGTGAAAGCATCTGGGATATAAAACGCAATATCGGCCTAGTATCGAGTAATCTCCACCGCGATCACCGCGTAGTAGGCGACGCCGCCACGATCATCGTTTCAGGTCTTCACGACACCATCGGCCTCTACACTCCCGCCTCGGCCAATGAACGCAAAGCCGCCCTCGATTACCTCGAACGCGTTGGCCTCCGAGAGAAAGCAACCACCCCATTTCGTTTCCTATCCTATGGCGAACAACGACTCGTACTCATCGCCCGAGCTCTCATTAAAAAACCGACCCTGCTCATCCTAGACGAGCCGACTCAAGGACTCGACGACATCAACCGTCACCTCGTCCTCTCCTTCATCGAACAACTCGGACGTCAGACCAACACCACTCTCTTATTTGTAAGTCACCGCAAAGACGAATGGCTCTCGACCTTCACCCACCGCCTCGACTTCGTCCCTACCCCAGAAGGACCCGCCGGCCACCGCATCCAAGAAAAACCAATCCTTGGATAGTACACTATTCGAGAAAGCCCCCAACCCCACCAGTCCTTAGGCACCACCACCGACGGCAAGGCATACCTCACTCCGATAGTGAAACACGTAGCCTACAATAGAAATCAGGTGCGGCCCCAAATGCATTCTCCAGAAGATAGGTTTCGCGAACGAGATTCCCAGTAAGCACAACTCGATCAATCAAAACACTCCCCAAGGGAGGTGCTCCCCAAATATCAAAATCTGAAGAAGTCTCAATAACGGACTCGAGACCGATCGCCTCGGGGTTTCGATTAAAAGAGAACGATACTGAAAAATCATTGGAATCAGAATACAAAAACAATTCAGAATCCAAACTCCCACCTCTCACGAGATCACTCGAGCCAGAATAGTATTCAACGATTGAGGGAATCCCATCTTCATCCAAATCATCATCCTCAACGCCGTCGAAGATCGAAGTCTCTTCAACGCCCGGAGTCCCTTGATCAACAATCGCCATCCACGAATAAGGGTCGGCATAGTCGACTCCACTATTCAAACTCACCAACTGTAGGCTCTTCCCCTCTCCATCGGCTTCCGTCGGCCAAGGATCCTCGTCCCCATAGCGAAACGAAGCAATGATCTGACCTTTATCATTCTGCAATTCAATCCACTCACCTGAGTTACCTAAATTGCCATCAAACTCACCAATAACACTCGATTCCAAGACAGAGGGATATCGAGCGAAAAAGGCCTCCCGGTTGGCCACAATACAAACGCGTTTTCCTGGTACCATTCCATATCGATCCGTCAAAACAAACCGAACGCCTTCCACCTGACCATCGACTTCTTTTTCAACGAGCGTCAGCCCATTGAGTTCGAGTTCTTCGTCGGAAACATTTGTCAGTTCAATAAACTCAAACTCTGAATCACTCGATGAAACAGCCAACTCATCGACCGTAACAGGATCCGATGGATGATAGTGGACTTCCGAGACAAGAATATCAGCTGCTACCGGAGAACGAGCGACACTGTAGTGGTTTGAAACCAAGGCCGACCATTCGCCATCATTGAGAACTCGAGCCTTTAAGGTTGCTGAAAATTCAAGAACCAACTCAGTACTCCCAAAGCCATCCATAGCTAAATCCATATCAAACCCGAGATCCGAAGAAGTGCTATTCACCTGATGTAGCTCAACCGCAAATACATTTATCCCATCTTCCAACAATGAAGCATCAATCGAGAAAGAGGTGTAATTGAGTTCACTGCCGTTAGGTACGGCATTCTGAGCAGTCGCTCCAAAGCCAAGGCTGCCACTATCTAGATTTTCCCGAAAGATCTCAACTCCATTAAGATAAACAATTACTCCATCGTCAGCCAAAACAGAGGCTCGTATCGACAGAAACGCATCTGCATTTTCCACCGTGAACTCTCGTCGAAGGTATGACGTAATCGGCTTTGCCGAAAGCCCCATCGAAGTGGAGGGTGTTTCGCCTCCAAGGGATCCAAATCCCAGAATCCCCTCCCCTGTCGACCAATTAGAATCATTAAAACTGGGATGTTTCCAATGAGTCGTTCCGTAGCCGGTTTCACCCTTCACGATCCCACTCAATCCTCGATTAATACCACTATCATCAAAGGACCAGACAGAACCCTTTTCAAACCCAGCACTCGCGACTCCGCTAATTTCATAAGATTGGGCCGTCGGACTAGGGCTTCCGCTTTCCGATCGTGGATCACTCCCATCAATCGTGTAATAGATAGTCCCTGAAGTTCCACCAATAAGAACACTACTGCCCCGCAATAATTCCGGTTCAAATGGCGACAAGATGGGGGCATCAGTTTCTGGATAAAGCCCTCCCACTTTTAGATGCCCTAGAAAAACACTGGCCCTCGTTTCAATTAGGTTCTCCAAATCCTCAACCGCAGACTCCCAATCTTCCTTATCTGCGGGATCGTTGGATTTGATATCTCCCCAGCGAGCCGATTCAGCAATGATGACTTGATCCACCACTTCCCTTCGCTTCTCCAGAAGAGCATAAACCGACTCCTTCGCTAAATACCCTCCATTAAAGAGGGCCGCATGAGCCCGATCTGCAAAACGAAGCCGATACTCAGGCGTGCTCTCTGCCAAATCCATGTGGATAAATTGAGGATTACTTTTGGAAAATTCATCACGACTATTATTTCCATCCGTTGTATTGATACGATCATTCGCTCCGTTCCATTTACCTCCCGCACCGAGTGAATGTTCGCCATCATGCATCAAGTGAACAAAACCACGATTATTCAGAACTGAGTCCCGTACCGAATACCAATTATTAGAAGCCCCCACGAAATTTGAAAGCGAGTTATCGTAGGCACCTGCGTAACCAAGAAGTAATACGTAATCGATCAGATTATCAACATCAAGCAACATAGGAATACTTGAGTCGACCTCACCATTGGAATTAAGCCCCTGCATCTCATAGTAACGTGACTTTGTTGGACTCTGACGTTGCGAGCGGCTCAAATCCCAAAGATCACGCCATGCCCCATTCATATCGCCATCGGTCGCCTCAGTAACATAACCGGACTCTCTCCCAGCGGATTTCAAAGTATCCATATCATCATCATCTCCACCAAGATAGGACTCAGCCCAGTTGGCCTCAGAGCGTTCCTGAGTCATAAAAAGCCCCCAATAGACTCCGTTTAGATACAGATGATAATAACGACTTCTCGTATAAGGTTGCCCTGAAGCTGCTTGTAGATCGCGGCATAGGATTTCTCGGAGGAAGGTATTCGCCGTTTTGTTTCCATCTTTCGACCATGAATAGTTTTGTGCCGTGCGAAAATCAAATTTCACAAACTCATCGGCACCTTCATTTCCAAAGAGTGGGTACTCGAGTTTTGAGTCTCCATATTCATCACGCAGAAATATTCGAAATGAATGCTTAGCGTTATTCGAATTTCGACTAGCTCCTCCACGTATTCGAATACCACACCCGATACTAACGGGTGCGACTGCATTCTCCTGCAACATCTCTAAATGTGCCGGGCGTTCCCAATTAATCCCTCTCTCTCTCGCATTCACGTAGATGCCCGTTGATGAATCTGTCAGATTCTCAAGATCTGTAGTCAGCATAACTGAAGGAATCGCTGTAAGAACATCCTCCATCTCCTGTGCCGAATAGCGTGAGGTAATATCAGGATCCATACCATAGTTGAAAACTTGCCCATTTACAGAAGAACTGGGCCATCCCGCTGGGGCACCTCCGTTTGAATACTGAGTTCTCACATCAGACGGAAAAAGATAAGTATGCGTATCTACCTTCGAAGAAAGGTATCCTGCCTTCAAACAGACCGCTCGAATAGTAGTCGTTTTATTTATACTGATTGGACTAGAATCATTGAAGACAACCCCATTAGACGCCGATGGAGTAGATCCATCAGTTGTGTATCGGATGATTGCACCGCTCGTGCCTGTACTGAGGCTGAGGACAAACGATTCAGAAAAAATGCCACGTACCACAGAGAACTCTGGATCCTCGACCCACCCTGAAAAAGTACCTGTATTAACACTCCCTGGGGTTGCGTTCGCAAAGTACCCGAGAGTCGTGCCATCTGCGGTCACTCCATAAGAAAAGTCACTTCTCTGTTCAGGGAAAGAGGGTTCGTATTCGTCAACGACATCTCCCGCCTGAGAGACGAGTGCGAGGTACTCGCCATCAGCAGATAACTTAAAATTAGTATGAAGCTCGCTATTCGTAAATTTTCGATCTTTGCCAGAAGCAAACAAAACCACATACCTATTCGGACCGATGCTTACTGCCGGAAACGTCCATTTGGCTATGTCATCTACATCATCCGTAAGAGCCCACCCACCTAGCGACATAGTACTTGTGCCCGTATTGTGAATTTCGATCCAATCCGACGAGTCTCCATCCTCATCCAAAAATTCTGACGCTGTATTAGAAGCTAGAAATTCTGAAATAACAAGATCAGCCCGAACACTGACACAAAGCATAAGGGCAAAAACGAAGGTTCGAAAGCGAAATGAGATAAAAGGGGTATTCATATTTAAAATTCGCATAGGAATTATAATCAAGCCAACACGTAGTTGGCGTTTTGGAAAATGTTCAAATTAAAACGCAAACCTCTCTGAGAGTCCTACTCAGAATCGAATCGCAGACGTCCACAGAAACATTTTTTCTAATCAACGGGATAAGAGACTCCCCCTCTAAACGAACCCGATCAGCCTTTGCAGCCTCCCGTCATTAGCTATTACTTTAGAGCTTACAGTGTAAAACACACTGCGCACGCCCACTATAGAACGCCCCTTCGAGTTCTATCATTTTTAACTTACAGTAGCCCCCTAAAAAAGGATCACCGCCGGATGTCGGAAGATTCCGCGACTCAACGCACACTCACCAAGCCACACAAAAACCAAAAAGACTAATCAACCATTTTCAAAATCAATATCTGTGGTAATTTATGCACTTCTGTGGGCAAAAAGCCTCACTTACGGTTCAACTACCCCTTCTTAACAAACTCAGATTTGAGCTTCATCGCCCCAAATCCAGCGATCTTACAATCAATATCGTGGTCCCCGTCGACCAATCGAATCCCCTTTACCTTAGTCCCTGCCTTTAAAACAGACTGAGCCCCTTTGACCTTCAAATCCTTAATCAAGGTTACCGTATCACCGTCTTGCAATGGGTTACCATTGGCATCCTTAATAGCAGTGTCAGCCGTTTCGTCAGCCGCCCCTGCTTCAGTTTGAGACCATTCGTGTGCACAATCCGGGCACACATACATAAATCCATCCTCGTAGCAGTATTCTGAACCGCATTCTGGGCATTTGGGTAATTCACTCATCTGATTATCTTGCTTCCTAACATCAATGGCCAATTCGGCCTCACTCGCAGTGGATCGCATCCCCTAATAATGCCAAGCCATTTCCCACCCAACTCCCTCTCATTCTAACACTTCTCCAACCCCTCACACACCGTTTTTCGTCTCTTCGCTCCTCAACGATCCTCAACTCGCAAGCAGGAACTTCCGTACACGATTCCCAACATGAGCAAAATTACTCAACAAAAGATAAAACTCAGGGTAAAATTGCTGAAGAGCCAAAGATGTCCTCAACAAATCCGTTAGTATAATGCCTTAGCATCAGATTTTCCTCAGACCTATGAAGCCATCAAATATAATAATCGCCAGCAACGAAACCTCTCTCTCCACTTACCAAGATTGCTTCCGATCCGAAAACCCCCGCTGGAATGTCCAATTCCACTCCGAGCCTGAGGACGTCAAAGCAACCATAGAGGAAGAAGAAGTCGCTGTCGTCATCTTAGACCGAAACTTCGGTGACAACGCCTTAGATATCGTCGACGAAATCAAGGCCAAGCAACCGAGCACCCAAATCTACCTCGTCATCCGCGAAAGCGAACGCGAGCACCTCGAACTCTCTCTAGGCGGTCAAGTCGCCTTCCTACCGAAGCCCTTCACCTCTTCGGTTATTATTGAGTCCATCCGAAAGTCTCTAGCGATCGAAAGCTGGCTCGGACAGGAAAAGGTGAAAAAGCTAATTTCAGGCAACGAAGAATTCTCCAGTTTGCCGCACATGTATCTCAAAATAATGGGGGCTCTCAATTCCAGAGACGCCAGTGTCGAACAAATAGGACAGCTCATTTCCGAAGACCTCGCGATCACCACCAAACTCCTTCAGGTCGTCAACTCGTCCTTCTTCAGTTTCGACGAAGAAGTCTCAGACATCACTCACGCCGTCACCGTCCTAGGAATCGACCATGTTAAAAGCCTCGTTCTAGCAATCCAAGTTTTCCGCCGCTCCGACAACTCGGGCACTCAGGCCACTATCGATCGCCTCCTCCACCACAGCATGGCAGTCGCCAACGCCGCGAAACGAATTACCAAATACGAAACCGAAGATCCAAAGCGAGAAGCAGAAGCCTATACCGCCGGCCTTCTTCACGACATCGGAAAACTAGTCCTCCTCAGCTCAAAACCAGAGGAAACTCAAGAAGCCTGGACCCTCGCCCAAACCGAAAAGATTTCAAAGTCCGAAGCGGAAACACGAATTCTCGGGGCGAATCACTCCGAAGTGGGTGCCTACATCCTCGGCCGCTGGGGCATGCCTATTTCTATCGTAGAAGCAGCCGCCTTCCACCACGAACCCAACCACGGCTTATCCGCTTCCTCATTCTCGACTCTCGCCTCGGTCTATATCGCAAACACGATGATTGGTCAGAATAAAAAGGATACAGACAACGAATCCTTATTCGATTCGGAATTCATGAGTCACCAAGGTCTCCCGAATGACCCCAAGCACTGGATGGATATTATCGACGGTAAACTTACGGTAGAAAAGAAGGCAAAGCCGTCCCTCCGTAAAGCTCCCGAAGAAGAACCTGAAAGGGCCACTAAATCCAGAAAGCCCCAAGTAAGCCCAACTCAGAGTGGACCTGCGCCATCAGTAGTGCAGCCCAAAAACAAGAGTAACAAAGGGGCCCTAATTGCACTCGTCGGTATCGCTGCCTGTACATCCGCAGTCGCTTGGTTAACACTCGGTGGCCTTTCAAACAATCAAAAGACTGTAGAGCCAACCCCTATTAGCTGGGACAACGACGAAAAGATGCTCTCTCAAACAGACGTATTTGATGAGAAGCCTTCGATTGAAACACCTCAAGAGACAATCGCAGATTCAACAACGTCTGACCTCAAAGACAAAAACAACACAGCACCGACGTCACCGACCAAACCAGTAATTGCTAAAGACGAGGAACCTGTATCAAAGCCTGTTGAAAAAGAAGTCGAAGCGAAAAAGCCAATCGTCGCCACCGCAGTAAAAGCGGTCAAAGACTTGATATCTCCTATAAAAGAAAAAGTACAACCATCCGACCCATTTCCAAACGTTCAACTCTCTGGAATTTTCTACAATGCATCCAATCCGGCTGCTAATATAAACGGTAAAATCGTCCGCGTCGGAAACACCATTTCAGGAGTAAAGATTCTCTCGATCACTCGTAATTCAGTTCAACTACAATACAACAACCAACAACGCTCCGTTAAGCTAGACTAAGTCCTAGCACGTGTTGCTGAGAATATCGGATCTCCTGCCTGCCTCGTGGTTATTCAGGAACACGAGCCAACATCTCAGTATTACCAAATTCTCTAATCCAGGATTCTCTCAGCAAACTCTGCCTTCAAGAATTCGACTATCGGTGTAGGATCTTCCAAACTATGAGGATGATGATCCACACCTGGCTTGAGAATTACCTGGATCTTGCCTCCCAGCACACGGTACCGCTGCTCTGCGATCAGAGTATTTTCTTCGTGGGGTACAACGCGATCACTATCCCCCGTAACGATCAATATCGGAATACCTGCCTCGGCTAGCGGTTTCAAATTGTCTATCGGATTCGACGGATAGGCCAATGCCTCCGCCTCGCTCATTTGATATACACTCAAGCACGTTTCCCAAAACGTCGGGCCGCCGACTCCCTTACCTTTACCTCCGGGCCAACTTTTAAAATCCAATACTGGAGCATCTGCATAGATTGCCGCGACACATTCAGGACGTCGAGCCGCCCAATTAAAGGCAAACAACCCTCCGCGGCTAAACCCCTCCAACACGACACGAGATGCCAAACCATATTCCCTCGTGACCAAAGAATAGAATTCATCCATGGCATTCAAAGCGACGGGAGCCCCGTATAATTCCTGAATATCGACATACGCCAGAACCCAGCCTTCGTTCAATAATGCGATATCTGCCGTATCAAATTCACCCAAAAACTCAGGACGCCATATCCAAGGATTTCCTTCGGCTGCTACCTTAGGAAAGATCAATGTACCCAACCGTTCACCACAGCTAAAATCTTTGCGCAAGAAACCCTTCCAATCCGAATCGTTCATAAGCCAACCATCCCGCCTCTAAACCAAGTCCCTGTCAACCGCCTAAGCACCTCACACAATCTCACGCTCCTACAATACAGTCCATTCAGACAATGGACCCAATATATCCCCACAACTCTACAATCATCTGTGTTAATCCGGCTACACTAGCCCGTCTGAGTCGTGGCACAGGAAGGATTCGAAAACTCCTCGATGCCTCGCTCTTTGGGGTCCTTAGCAGACGACCTAGTCATTGCCTTGGCGACGACTGGACCTTCGTTTATCCAGTGACTGCGGTGACAGTAAAAAAAGCCCACCACTACAACTTCAAAAATACTTCGTCACCTTTCTTGGGCAAGAAAGATTCTTCGCAACGTTCTAGGAAGCCTAAATCAGCCCTTATCGTCCAAATACTTCCAATTCCCTTTGTAACGTCTAAAACGGGAACACTCATGCATTTCCTGTAGATCACCCTCGCCGAAATACTCCGCAACGAACTCAACCTTTCCAGACTTGTCGTCCTTACCACCTTTACTCGTTCCAAGGATTTTCAAAAAGCTCCAATTCACCTTATTGATCGACTTCACGAGCTCACGCTTCAAGCCCCACACCCGAACATCAGGATGCGTCGTCTCAACGAGATAATCAACATCTCTAAAAAAATACGCACTGTAGCGGGAACGCATTAACTGCTCCGCCGTGTTCGGCTTAGCCTTCCCTTTATGATACGGCCGACAACAAGTACCATAGGTGAGTTTGCTCTTACAAGGGCACAGTGACTTCTCCCGATCTCCTGGTATATATTCGTCTTTATCGCTCATTTCGACGCACCCTAGAGCTCACACTACGATAGGAAAGCCTAAAACGACTAACCCGACCAAAGCCCAGAACTCACGAACCGCTCACTCGTTTTTGAAAAACTGGATATCGTCCACCCAAAATTCGAAATCTGAACGTGCGCGGGTTGAAAATCCAATTTCCTTCAGAATCGACGGATCCAAGGGCCCGTCATTCGGAAAACTATCTTGCTCGTAACGCGAAAACTCGATTTTTACAAATTTCCAGCCTTCATTCCGACTCGTCTTAGCTCGATAGCGATCATCACAATCGTAATTATCACCGGTGCATAAACCTCCTCGCGACTCTGGTACCGTATACGCCGTACCAATAAATAAGTTGAGTCGTCCTTGATCGTTGGACTTCACCCAATACTGAATTCCATCATAGGCACTCACATCAAAGTGCATCCCATCCAATCCTTTCTCACCTAATAATGGAAGCACCACAACGCCCCCACCCTCTGAACGTCCTGATCCACTGATATGTAAAACAGAAGAACCTCCTGCAGGAGAATCGTCCACCTCAACGACACTGAAATCAACAGTTCCCGACGTTCCCTCGACATAAATCTGCCATTGCCCATCACGCCCCTCATTCTTCGAACAGAACGTATCACCATCTTCAAAGTCATCAATCAGCGGGCTCTCTCCATCAGAAACGATCGCATCCGCTGGATCCACCAAACGACTATACTCATTACGCTGCCTATCAGCCCCAGTCACTTCTAACTCTACTGGTTCATCACGACTCGATGACGCCACAACTTTATAGACCCGACCTTGTCCTTTCTCAAAAATATAAAGCTCTCCTTTCGCATCGAATCCAAATCTCAAATCTGCACGACCTCCGCCGTTCAAACGAGCCATAGAAGTTAAGCTCCCATCGATCGTCGCAAAGAACTCATAAATCGGTGACATCGACCCCAATTCCAGTTCCGACTCCTCTACAAAAAACAATCGCCCACGCACGATATCTCCAAAAACATACTTCCCATAAAGATCGGGTAACAAACTCCCTCGGTACACTCCTCCCCCTGAAATTGCATTTCCTTCTAGGTGGTCATATTGAGCGACAGGATACGTCAAATCACTCTCAGAAGTCTCATCTTCTTCGGTCAATGTGAAAACTTCGAAACGCAAACCATTCGGGTCGATACGAAAATTCCCCTCTCGAATCGGCCAACCATAATCCCGACCCGCTTCTGCTATATTTAATTCTTCAACTCGCAACTCGCCAATATCTCCGAAAAACATCCGACCAGATCCCCCACGATCCCAAGAGATACGATGAGGATTGCGCATCCCCATGCACCAAATTTCACCTAACGTATCCGGATTCCCATCTTCCGCCCATGGATTATCGGAGGGAATTCCATAATCACCCCAAGCACCTCCCTGCCCCACCGGATCGATCCTAAGAATACATCCTAAAGGCGAGCTAAGGTTTCTCAACTGATCACTACGTCTACTCCCCACCGACCCCGATTCACCGAGACAGATATAGAGCATTCCATAATCCACATCTCCTGGAGATACATTCGGATTAAAAGAAATTTGCTGAAAACCGTGTACCGACGAAGGGAGCCAGGTCCTAAACAACTCTCTTCGCTCCCCCTCAAAGACAGCATCCGTCGTATCCAAGTCAGTCCACTCAGTAACCACTCCCGTACTCGCCCAACGCTGCTCTCTCTCGGACATCTCGATCGTAGCTAAAGACGGATCAAACTTCTCGGTATGCACCGTATAGAATATCCCGTTCTCACTATACTCTGGATGAAAAGCCACGGAGCCCAAACCTGAGCCCAAGCCATTTTGATGCATCAACTCCGGAACAAGTCCGATGTAGTCCATATACAAAACAGGCTCTCCACTCGAAATTTCATAGAGCTGTCCTCTCAATTCCGTTAAGAAGATACGGCCAGACCCATCCTCCAAAGCCATCATTTGGTTAATGCGTGTTAACGGTGCTCTATCGGCGGAATGAGGTAATTCTGCAAACAACTCGAGCTCAACTGTAATACCGCTCACCTCAATCGGATCAACAATACGCTCGCCAAAGGGTAACGCATCTCCTCCCATAAGAGACCTCGAGATGATCATCAAAAATAATACGCAATAGGGTAGTTTATGAAAACGCATCCCAAAGTGCTACAAACCACACCCCCAATTGGCAACCAGGAACCGGCTTAGCAACGAGCTAAACCGATTCATTTAATTAATATTTACTTTACCAAGGCAGCTTCATAACGCGGCAAATCAGTATAGCCCTCAACGCTACCCCCATAAAACGTACTAGGATCTGGCTCGTTCAATGGGACACCAAGCTCGATACGACTCTCCAAATCTGGATTCGCAATATAGAGGACTCCAAATGCGATCGCATCAAATTCACCTTTACTGACAGCCTCAGCTCCTGAATGAGAACTGTAGCCCTCATTACCAATATAGACCCCACCAAACAGTCGTTTTAACTCTGGTCCGATTTGATCATCCCCAGCAGATTCTCTCGCACATATAAAAGCAATATCCCGCTCTCCTAACTTTCTAGCCACGTATCCAAAAGTGGCCAAAGGATTCGAATCCCCAACATCGTGCATATCGCTTCGAGGCGACAAATGAACTCCAACTCGACCTGATCCCCAAACCTCAACTACGGAATCAACAATCTCCAATAAAAGACGAGCACGATTCTCCACTGAGCCCCCGAAACGATCAGATCTCCGATTCGAACTATCCTGCAAAAACTGATCAATTAAGTAACCATTTGCTCCATGAATTTCAACGCCATCAAAACCCGCCGCCTTTGCATTTTCAGCACCACGTCTAAAATCGCTAACAATCCCCCCTATCTCACTCGTTTCCAATGCACGAGGAATTTCATACGGAGTCTCTGGACGCAATACACTCACATTCCCCTCCATCGAGAGTGCTGAAGGTGCCACAGGCAACTCCCCATTCAGGTAACTCGAATGAGAAACTCGCCCCACATGCCACAATTGGAGCACAATACGCCCACCAGCGGCATGTACTGCATCCGTCACCAAACGCCAGCCCTCTACCTGTTCTTTCGACCAGATCCCAGGGGTAGAGGGATAGCCCACTCCCATCGGACTCACGCTTGTCGCCTCAGAAATGATCAAACCAGCTCCAGAACGCTGCCCGTAATACGTCGCCATCAACTCATTGGGGATCCTCCCCTCGCTCGCACGCATCCGTGTCAATGGAGCCATAATTACACGGTTAGGAAGATGCCAATCACCCACCTGCAAAGATTCATTTAGTACACTCATCAACTGTATTCCCTCTACCTATTTTGTTAAAATTAAAAACCTGAACCAATTAGTTCGACAATGATCGAACTAAAGAACATAGAGACAGGTGCCGTCAACTCTTATTTCGAATTTCATCGAACTAACAATAAATGCAAAATTCACCTCTTAAGATTGACCCACACGAGCGAAACCTATTCTACAATTCTCCTTCAGATGAAAACCTTCAGCCATCCCAACCTTGAGTCAGTATCCCTAGCGTCCGTTATGCAGGCACTAGCAGACCCTTGTCGCCTCAAAATCGTACTCGCGCTAAAGGAAACTCAGGGCAAGGAATTCGCCTGTAAAGATTTTCAATTGGACATCTCAAAAGCCACTGCTTCCCACCATTTCGAAACATTGCGAAATGCGGGAATCATCCAAACCCGATCAGAAGGCGTAAAGTGTCTCTCCTCACTCCGTGAAGATGAACTCAATAAACGCTTCCCAGGTCTACTCGACCTCATCGCTGCTGAAGCGGCCACCGCCCTCGCTTTTTCTTAAAAGGCACCCACATACTGAATCGCAACTGGGTTCATTCCCCGAAGCGGTCTGCGATCAATCCGCACACGAGAAGGGCTTGCCTCGGGATGACAATCCAAGGCCGAAGATATTCACTCGCGCGGTGAGAACGCTCAGGCCTCGCCAGACTCTTTACGCAAACGCCGACCGACTTCATTCAAGGTCTTCACATCATCAGGATGAATCGACCCATCCGGTAACGGTCCGGTATTAAGCAAGAGATTCCCGCCGCGCTTCTCAGCTGCCGCAAGCATAGCCATTACTTCGTCAGGCGTTTTGTGCCCTTCGTGTGCACTTTTATCATAACCCCATGAGAACGGCTGCATAGTATCGCAAATCTCGATTGGAAGCTCAGTCTCCCCTTTCCAGTGGCGCTCGGGTGCCATAAAGTCTTCCGTACCGAGGAGTCCTTGCTTATAGGAAACGAGAACCTGTGGCTGCAGGGAGTGAATATGATCGTAGAGCTCCTGCGTTTTGAATTCATGCAGTCGCGATTCAAGCGTTTTCGGTGTCCTAATCCCATCCAGCCAAATTGATGCGATCGGACCGTAGTTGGTAAGCAACTCCGTTACCTGGTTCTTCATAAACTCTACGTAAAGTTGAAGATCGTGATCATCACCATACTTGTAGTGTGGATCCAATTCCTCGTAATCTGGACGTGCCGATGATTCAGCACCCCACTGATCGTTATTTGGTGCATGAGGATGACGCCAGTCTCGACCATGCGAATAATAGAGGTGAAAGCCTAATCCCTTCTTCTGGCATTGCTCAGCCAACTCTCCAACCAAGTCACGCTTAGCCGCACTGTTAACGCTAGAGAAGTCTGTGTATTTGGATTCGAAAAGACAAAAACTATCATGGTGGCGGGTCGTGATATTGATATACTTCATTCCAGCTTCCAAAGCCATATCGGTAATGAAATCGGCATCAAATTTTTCCGCCGTAAAACGATCCATCAGCTTTTCGTATTCACCGACATGCATTTTCCCGCGCAACATAACCCACTCTGCGGGTTTGGAATGCTCCCCATTGTGAAAGCCTTCTTTCAAACTATACAAACCATAGTGCAAAAATAGTCCAAACTTGGATTCCCGAAAACACTTCAATGCAGCCTTCCGAGGGTCCTTCGCATACAAGCTCTCATAACCGCTCAAATAGGATGGAACTTTCGGGCTAGGCGAACATCCATTAAAGACCAATGGGGCAAACATCGACGCTCCCGTAAACGCTAGGCCCGTCTTAATCATGTCTCTTCTGCTTATTCTAGGGGTATTCATATTTTCAATTATATTGGTAACTAATTATTGATGGAGTAAAAGGATTAGGTGATACGTCTCTTATAATATTCAACGTTCTCAGCATCGGTTTCGGCGATAGCTCCAGTAACAGAAAGGATCGCTTTTCGCCTCTCCTCACTCAGTCCGTCGTAAGCGTGTAAATTCCTAATATTCACCGCAACTTCTACGGGCGACTCACATCCACAAACCACTGACGTAATCGGCAAGGCATAAACAAAATGATGCAAGTCTCGAACGGTCAGTCCTTTGTCGAGGACCGTCGGATAAACGTCCTCTTCGGGAAGGCCGAGTATTCTCAAGCCTATACGAGATTTTCCGATCAAACCACCGCCTGCTAAAGTCTTCATCGCGAAAATCGCGTAATCGTCCTTCACGAGTTCTGGAAGAACATTGATAATAAACGACTCGTAGTGACTGTCCGCCGCATTTATTGGCAAGAGGCAGCTATCAAATGCGACCCCATTCTTTCTCAAAGTCCGAATCATCTCCAAATGCCCCTTTGGATTGGTGTGTCCTGTAAAGCCAATATAGCGAACAAGACCTTCGTCCCGAGCCTTGAGGAGTTCGTCCACCACTCCTTGCTCCCATCGACTATGAACATCATTCACACCTGAGATTGCATGCATTTGAAAGAGGTCGATTCGATCCGTTTTCAGAGATTTTAGCGATGTCTCTAAATCCTGCCTCAACGCTTTCCCTGTCTTCGCCATTGTCTTGCTCGTCAGAAAAACCTGATCCCGATACTTTGGTGTTAGAAATTTTCCGTATATCTTTTCGGCATGACCCTCATCATAATAAAGAGCGGTATCGAACGAACGAATCCCCACTTCAATCGCTTTTTCTATGATCGCTTGATTGATAATATCCCCGGCACCTCGGTAGAGATGAGCTCCTCCCAGAGTGAATGCGGTAATCCTTTCGCCCGTCTTCCCCAACGGCCGAGTGGGTAGGGTCATTCCCAACACATCGGAGGCCCCCGCAGTATTTATAAAAGGGGCTCCTGCTACGGTCGTTGCGACCAATTTTAAGAAATCTCGTCTTATCATAACTTAACTCTCCCGCAATTATAGTCCTACAAATTTGATGCTCTGCTTAGATGATCCCCAAAACCTAGCGAATCTCCACTGTTTTCGGAAACCCTGAGTGCTGATCTCGCTCACTCAAAGTTTCGGAATTCCCATAGACTGGCCAGCTCTCAAACGTTACAGAACCTTCTGATTTGTGAAATTTCACGAGTCCGTAGCCCTGGGCCGTTGCTCGAATGTACTCCAGCGTTTCTTCTCCATCACCACGGTACGGATCCTCGATGTCCACGCTAAGTGGATTAGCAATTGCCCACATCGTTATCTTGTTTCCCCAACCATCTAAGAAACGTCCGGTATTTTCTGCCATCCCTGGCTGTCGGTTTTTTCCTGGCACCTTAGGTCGCCATCTTCGGTGGGTGTTTGTGGATACGGATGGCACGGTAAACGCCCACCCGGCATCTTCCCAGTCATCGATTCCTTGCTGGACTAAAGTTGGAAAATGAAGATCTCCTGTGACCATAACCGCATTGGCATCACGAATGACTTCCAGCGCCCTGCGGCGTCCCGATTGCGGCCATCCGTTGGAGTCCATATCGGCGTACATCAGATGATGAGGTTGGCAGAAAGCTGACTGAGATAAGACCGCTCTAAGCGTCGCATCGCTCTTTCCCCAATCGCGCAAAAAGGCTAATTGGCGTTCACCCAACAGCTGTAAATCATCGCGATCGAGCTTCTTTGTATCGAAGCTTTCTTCGTTAATCGTATCCATCTGGGGATAATTGCGTTCTCCACGCATATCGAAAAGTGGCTCCATCTCGTCTACCACATCGCCGGGAGCAGACTTGAACTTCCGATCATTTATTAACGCGAAACTGACCCCACCCAAATTGAGGGCCGTAGTATAAACTCGGATGCCTTGTTCGATTGGCGTTGAATCATAAGGATCCGGACGGTTGCCCATCTGCGTATATTCGATCATATTGACCCAATCGACATGACCGTGATAGCCGCCAAAGCAGCGCGAATCGGTCATCGCCATGCCACCCTTCCCCCACAGATCGTTGGAATACAAATCGTGATCGTCGGGAGTCATCACCGTTTGACGGTCCTTTAGCAGATCGCGAAATCCGAGAATCGACAGCCAAAATTTTCCAAGGTAATTCAAAGCCGCTCTTTCAACCTCTGCTTCAGACTGCGGCACAACCGTAGAGTAACCGCCATTCGACTCGTAAATCTGGTCCCCCGAAAAGAATACCAAATCAGGATCCTGCGCAATTAAGTTGTCCGTTAGAAAGCGATTGGGAAACAAGTCAGAGTTGGAACACGAGAGAGCGGCCAATACGATCGTGTCTTTTTCTACCGGATCCTTACGAACCGTACCACCCCAGGTGGCGACGGACGCGCCCTTTAGGCTCTCCCATTGGTAGGTCACGCGATACTCATGATCGCTACCGCTATTCCATCCCTTCACTTGAAAGAGAGCAGTCCTTGACAACGGTTCGATGTCGCTCTCGGCAACGGTCTTCCAATCATTACCCGAGCGAACCTGGAGCTTGGCGACTTTGTTGGCCGACTCTTCCATCGGCACGAAAAAGGCCATAAGATTTAACCTATTTTCATGCAGCGTATACTGGGTCCAAAGAATGGGTCCAAGCGTCTGCTCCATATTGGCCTGAAACTTCTCTCCACCGAGTTGCCAATCAGAAAACCAAAATCTTGCATGATCGATCACACGTGCATCACGATTGTATTTGGCGGGGCGATTCAGTCCATGACTGGCGATCGCCACATTACCGATCAAGGAATCCCGCTCTAGGCTTGATTCGAATACAGCGACTTCCTGGCCCGCATTCAATACAGCAAGCCAGACTTCGATTTTCCGCCCCACGTACTGCACCTTGAGCTTCAGTTCGGCATTCATCATCTGCTTAGAGTTCAGCCGCTTATCCGAATATTTGGAGCCGATCAGCAAGCGCCCATCAGAAACAATCCCGGCTCTTACCGGTGGCTGCTTCAGAAGCTCTCTCGCAAAACCATTTTGCAAAGTATGCAGGATATTAGCGCGGTAATCGTTTCTGTGACCTACCGCCCCAAACGTGAAACCGGCAAAACCAATTTCCGAGCGTGATCCACTTGGGTCCTCCATAAGCCCGAGCCGCACGCTCATCTGAAAAACTCCATCGCCCTGCTTCAGCTGATGGGTCAAAGAATGAACCTCATTGATCCAACCGCCATGAGTGTTTTCGAAACGCCCGCCTGAGAGTTTCCAATTCATCGTCGGGTTACTCCAGAACTCCGGACCTATCCATGAACGCTCCACTGAATCACTTACAACTGGAAGGGGTTCACGTGCCGACAGCGTCGATAGGAAAAACGTCCAGAAGGCGAACCACAATACATTCAATGTTTTCATAAGTTGATTCTCTCGTTTTTCAGTTTTCATTTCCACATCATGGATAGCCAATACAGATCAGCTCTTTTGCTGTTCGATGATATAATTTTCCATTTGCAAAACTCGGTGTGTTCAAAGACCAACTTTCACCCCGAACGCCGAGAGGGTTTAGATCAATGAACGCGCTCTCATCAAAAAACTCAGTGCCGGCTCGGAAACTATAACAATTGCCAATCATCGTCGTGAAAAACAGTACGTCATTCACTTGAATCGGATTTCCATTGAAACACCAATACCAACCATCTCTTTTCGATCGCTGATCTGTGACCGTATCGATTCCACGGGAATTCAATGCAGTTGTTTTCAGTTCTTCCCTCCACAGAAACTCTCCACGATCATCGTAGTGAACCGGCACCTCAAGGTATTCGACTCTTCCCGTAACCAGGTTTACACGACCAAATGAAAACAGTGGCGAAAGCTTACTGTACCGCTTCATCAAGGGTTGCTTTTTGTCATCCTTGAAACACATGAAGTAGAGGTGATCACCAACCAAAACATTCGTATACCATGCGGGAAATACGTTCGGATTTGCAGTTTTGCTTATGTCAAAATCCTCACTGAGCACATAACGCTCTCGAATCGGGTCGAAACGCCTCAAGTCGACTTTGGAGCGAAGGTCGATCGTCTTGAGAATTTCGCCGGTTTGAGATTTCAAAACCGTCACCTGACTTTCGGTTTCTGAAATCCACACCGCATAGTCCTTCGTAAAACTGGCATTATAAAGAGCGGTACTTCCTTTGGACGAAAGTTCAGTCTGCCAAATTCGCTTACCATCAGCAAGGTCGATCATCGAAAGTCCTTTCGCGCTTTCTGGGACATTATGGTAACCACCTCGGCCAATCATCACCGTTGGCTTCCCAAGAGCATCAAGTGAATAGCCAGGCGTGTTGTAGTGAGTCAACGCGTCTTCAGAAATCCACTTCACATTCCCTGTCAGTTTGTCCAAACCATACAGATAGTGCCAACCTTGGACGCGACTTCCATCCGCACTATCGTAAGCTTCCATATGGACCAAAGTATCACCCACCATAAAAGGCTCGAATTGCTTATTAAAGGGAAACGGCTTTTCGGGTTTATAAACCTCCGTGGCAGATCTCCATTGCCGCTCCCAAACGAGCTCACCATTCCAGTCTAGGCAGACGAGTTTGCCTGCCGCATTCGTAAACCACACATTTTCCCCATCCGTAATCGGTGCCGGAGAACTGGGGTCGCTAAACCCATACATATAAAAGCTCGAGAGAGAGCCCTCGATTTCATACTCCCAAATCGTATCTCCGGTACTGGCATCAATACAAAGTGCCTTAATATCAGAGACCTTATTCGACCTCTCGCCCTTATCTTCGTAAGGCTTCAAAACACTCAAAAAGATGCGGTCCTCCCAAACCGCAATCCCGCTTTGTCCCGACTCATCAAGCTCCTTTTTCCAGAGAATGTTTTCATTCTCAACGACATTGAATGACGTCGGAACGGCTTCATCTGTTCTCACGCTCCAACCACCAGTCGGACCAGCAGCCTGCGGCCAATTCTGCGAATAGACAACATCTACACAAAATGACGCAAGAACGAGGAGTAGCGTTTTCGTTTTCATTTCCGTTAAGTTTTTTTCTGTACTAAACACCTCTACACTCATCGTCCAACAAGCTTAGCAGACTCACCACGTGGTATCCACCGATAAGCCACAACGGAGTTACGCCAAAAAAACTTTTCTGCGACGTCCCTACTTTGAGTGGCGAAGTACTCATCAACGACTCTCCACACATCATCATAAGGTGCGATCCGATTACACTCCGGCCAGTTACTGCCATACAACAAGCGATCTGGCCCAAACAAATCTAACAACGCGTCGAACCTCCCGCGATAGAACTCGGGATCGACAACAACTTCTCCATTAACACGACGTACCACTTCGGAGACCTTAATAAATACATTGGGGTGGTTAACGAGTTCACCTAAAGCACTCTTCATTGCTGACAGATCACCATCCCAGTCAGAAAAGGGCAGATGGTTCACGACAATTCGTAGAGAAGGAAACGTGCGAGCGACCATCAAAACGGATGGTAAAATAGCGACACCTCCATGAAGATCAAGCGTTAGATCGAGGTCCGCCAGTCGCTTGATATCTGCTAAAATTGCCGCTTCTCCTAAGTGACTATTAATAGGGCCACGAAAACGTAACCCAAGAAAAAGCGGGTCCGCAGAGAAGCGTTTCAAATTTTCAGCAAACTCCGGTTTACCTGGCTCTAGATTACCAATCAATCCAACAATCTCTTCATTCGTCTTAGCCAACTCAAGAATCCACGCATTGTCTTCGACCAACTCGCTCGCTTCGACCACAACGGTACCTACGATATTACGCGGTTGTGCCAAAAGTCGAAAATCCTTTGGGTAGTGCGGCTTATAAATAAAGGCATCTTCCTTCGGCGGCCATGGGATGCCCCCGGGCCTCGTGGGATCAAAAAAGTGAGTGTGAGTATCAATCGCCGGGATAGGACCAGCCCCGCCCGATTTACTACAAGAGACTTGCGCCCCCAGTGCTGTTGCTGCGGTTACGGAGAGAAGAAAGTCGCGTCGTGTCATCATAGAATATTCAGGATTAGAGAGGCTAGTGAGCAAAAAGTACGCAAAGTGGACTGTTCAAATTAACCTCGTCGCTAGATTGCTCTAAACGACCGGTCTCTTGATCCACCGCAAATACGATCAAATTATTAGAGTCTTGGTTGGCACAGAGAAGCCATGCCCCATCTGCGGAGAGTGCAAAATTCCGAGGGCGTTGCCCACCGCTTGCTACGATTTCAACCAACGACAATCGGCCGCTATCCGAATTTCTCGAAAACACTGCGATACTATCGTGTCCTCGGTTCGATGTGTATACGAACTTTCCATTTGGATGCACACGAATCTCTGCCGAAGTACTCGAGCCAACAAAGCCATCTGGTAGCGTAGAAATTGTCTGCAAGGGGCTCAAACTCCCATCGCTGGATTCATAGGCAAGTACATCAACTGTGTTGTTCAATTCGTTCAGAACGTAAAAGATTCGTCCATCGTTTGAAAATTTCGCATGGCGTGGCCCCGCTCCCGGAGCACTCCTATGAGCCGCGAGATCATCTAGCTCTATGGTTGAAGCACTGTCATCAAATCGAACCCTCACTGTTGCATCCAAGCCCAAAGAGGGAACAAAAAGGAAACGATTGTCAGACGAAAGCATGACAGAGTGCGGACACGATGTTTTTTGACGCTGCGGATTTACACCTGTTCCTCCTGGCAGCGAGACGAACGATTTCAATTTTCCGATACTTCCATCGTCACCTAGCGGAAAGCACACTACAGACGCGGAGGCATAATTAGCGTAGAACAAAGAACTCCCCGTATTATCCACAACTAAGTGAGCTCCAACATTCCCAGCGGTAGATTGCGTATTCAACAGATCCAGACCACCGGTTTCTGCGTCTATCGCATAAGCACTAACACCCGCCTTCATTCCTTTGACCGGTTTGTCCAAAACGACCGTAGCGTAAAGGTTCTTCCCATTGGGACTCATCGCCAAAAATGCCGGACGGGTCTTCGCTTGTGCAACCAAAACGGGTTCAGTCAGTTTTCCAGTGTCCCCATCCAACCACACACGATAGATCCCCTGTCCCTCATCCAATGGATCTTTGGGTGTCGTCCCAATGTATACCAAATGAACAGATGATGCCCCAAGAGGACTCATAAGGCAGAGCAGCCCGGCCCCAATAATCACCACCCGTAAGTTTCTAAATAATCGATACATAGAGAGCTATATTTATCACATGAATATTCCGTCTCTTCATTGCCTCTTAGCCGATCAGTGGCCCGAGTGTGCGAGCGGCAACATAAACTCCCACTCCAGCAATTGCAGTGAGACTTAACCAAAGTAAGACATCATAGACCTTCCCGGGCTTCAATTCCAACGGCAATTTTCGGTACCTCATCCAACCGGCTGCATATGCGACAATGAAAAGGATTAAAGTCGTAGCGATCCCCCCAACGATAATCATAAAGGCAGGGTCTTGATAGAATAGGAACGTGACCGACCAAATCAACGGAAGTGAAAATGCCAAGAGAGCAATTGATTTTCGGCGTTCCACTGGATTCTTGAAATTAATTATTCCAATTTGGCCAAACGCATCAGAAAACATCCGTGTCCAGGCCCCCAACGCGGCAAGTACTGTCGAAAACAAAACAACAAATGCACCCGCGAGAAAAACCGAACTCGCCCAGGACCCCAAGGATTCGGTGTACATTCGAGAAAGTGACAAGATTAGCTGATTCGGCCCATCAGGCAATGCCTCTGCACCATGCAATACAGCTGCTCCGAGAAGATAGAATACGATCGTAACTACAGTATAGATCACCATCGACCCAACTGCATCGAGTTGCATGATCCGTATCCAACCTTTAGCACGATCACGCCATTCCGGTGTATCGTTAGGTTTACCTGCTCTCGACGCGTACCCTTTTTCTATCAGCCAATAGTTATAGGCCATGATCTCATCACCGCCGATTCCCGTAATTCCAAACGCTCCCAATGCGACCGGGATCAATACTTTGGGTAGTTGAAAACTAAGCCCCGAAGCAACATCGTCCAAAACGATTGCAAACTCGGTGAACTGCAAAGCGATTAGCGACGCAATCGTCAGTAAAGTAAATAAGAGGATCAAACCCACGCAACTGCGTTCAATCAATCGATACCCCCCGACCCAGACCAAAACAGCGGCGGACAAAGAAATTGGCCAAACATATACAGCTACCGGGAAAGCGGGAAAGGTGATATTTAACACCATCGCAACCGCTCCTATTATCGCCCCAACTTGCAGCATTTTGGGAACCATAAAGAGAAGCCACAACCAAATGGCCCAACCTGCCCGCCCAATCCGCGGCCCCGGCAATCGGTTAAAAACCTCCATAGTCGTATGACCGGAATAAATAGCACACTTTCCAAACTCGATTTGAACCAAAACTTTAACGAAGCAGCTTATCAGAATAACCCAAAGGGCAATGAATCCCGCCTTCGCTCCAAGCAAGGTCGTTGCGATCAACTCACCACTTCCTACTACTGAAGCCGTAAGGATGAGCCCAGGCCCCATGAATTTTAGCCGTTCCACAAAACTGACGGGCGGAGACAGGGTATGTTCATCGGACAACGCATAGGGATCCGACTTGAGGGGTAATTTTTCTTGATGCATAGGGCGAGGGGAAAACGAAGGGTACGTTTACAGGATCAAGTCCTGCTTTTTAAAATTGTTATATAAAACAAGTTGTCATAATAAAATGGATTCATATTTCATGAGCTTGATTCGTCCACTGCAACCTGCCGCTGACTCCCCAGCCCATCAATACCGAGTTCAACGACATCTCCCGCTTTAAGATATTGCGGAGGGGTAAATCCAAGACCGACTCCTGCAGGAGTACCGGTCGAAATAATATCCCCTGGGAGCAAGGTCATAAATTGACTGATATAGGAAACAACTGTGGGTACGTCGAAAATGAAATTCGCTGTATGACCTTGCTGCTTTAAACCACCATTAATCTTAAGCCATAGCTTCAGGTTGCTAGAGTCCGGTATTTCATCAGTGGTAGCCAACCAAGGTCCACAGGGCGCAAACGTATCCGCCGACTTCCCCTTGACCCACTGCCCCGATCTCTCGAGCTGCCACTCACGTTCCGAATAGTCATTGTGCAACATATAGCCAGCCACATGACTCAAGGCCTCGTCCTTTGAAACACGCTTGGCTCGTTTGCCGATAACCACCGCTAATTCCACTTCCCAGTCAGTTTTAGTCGATCCGGTCGGAATTTCCAAACGATCATTGGGGCCATGGTGCGCTGTCGTCGCCTTAAAAAATAGAACTGGCTCCGCGGGAACCGCCATCCCCGACTCTTTTGCGTGATCCGAATAGTTCAGACCAACACATATAATCTTACTGGGGCGACAAGTGGGTGACCCCAAGCGTTCCTCCAAAGAAACCTCAGGAGCGGTTGCCGATTCTTCCGCAACCCAACGACTGAGTTTCTCCAATCGGTCGCCTGCAAAAAATGATTCATCGTAATCGCCAAATTCTGCCGGGATAGCCACACGCTTCCCATCTGATAACTGCACACCAGGCTTTTCATCACCACTCGCTCCAAATCGTATCAATTTCATAAAATCTGCTATCTTAAATTAATTACTCCACCATCGATCTCATAGGTGGCACCGGTAACAAATGCCGCTTCCTCGCTACATAAATACGCTACTAAACCTGCTATTTCCTCCGGTTTTCCCATGCGTCCAATCGGCTGATACGCAGCAAGCTTATCGAACATCTCCTCCTTATTATCCGGATAATTCTTCTCCAAATAGGAATCGACAAACGGCGTGTGTACGCGGGCTGGACAGACGCAATTGCAACGAATTCCTTCCGCGACATAGTCCCGAGCAACAGATAACGTCATAGACAAAACCGCTCCCTTACTCATCGAATAGGCAAATCGATCCTGAATCCCCAAGTGGCTCGCAATCGATGCGAGATTTAGTATCACTCCCGCTTTCGCTGCACGCAATTTTGGCAAAGCTTCTCGCATACACAGATAGACGCCTTTTACGTTCACATCATAGATCCGATCCAACTCATCCGGCGAAGTCACTTCGATATTTCCAATTGAAGCAATCCCCGCACTATTCACCAATATATCGATACGATCGATTGAGGACACAGCGGCCGCAACACTATCGCTTGAAGACACGTCAACCATATGAGCTGTCGCTTTCCCTCCATTCGATTTGATCTCAGAAACGAGATCGGAAGAAGCCTTCTCGTCCCGATCAAAAAGATGAACCTCTCCTCCTTCAGCGACGAAACGCAGAGCAATTGCTCTCCCTATTCCTGACGCACCACCCGTTACAATAGCCTGTTTTCCTTCAAATCGATTCATCTTTACTAAGTTATAATTTCAACAAGATCACCGTGGAAAACACGATGGCCCCAGTGGAGTGAAGGATTTATAGGTCAATACAAACTCCTGATGGCCTAGACTCTCCGATGCCGTTTGTTCTCCTTGAGCAACCGATATCACCTTGGCAAAAATCTCTTCACCAACCTCTTCCAAGTTATCGTCACCATCGAGGATACGGCCAGCATTGATATCCATATCATCCTTCATATGTCGGTAAGTCTCAGAATTTCCACAGACTTTTATTACTGGAGAAATCACCGACCCCACAACAGAACCACGCCCTGTAGCAAATAATATCATATGCGACCCACAAGCGATTAATTCCGCAATCTCCGCATTGTCATTGATATTTGGAAACCCAAAACGAACCTCGCCATCCGGAACGACGTCCAACAAATACAGACCGCCTTTCTGTGGTCGGTCACCTGGCTTGAGAATCCCGCTAATTTGCGAACCGCCACTCTTGGCGTAAGCACCCATCGATTTTTCCTCGATAGTCGTCAATCCACCATCAGCATTTCCTGGAGCGAAACTGCCATGACCGAGCGTATCATAATAACGAGCCGCCTTTTCAACACAGGCCACCAAAGCTCCGCCCAATTCTGGGTGAGTCGCTCGTTCCGCCAAAATCTGTTCGCAGCCAATCAACTCACCCGTTTCTTCAAAGATTACAGAGGCCCCCTCTTTTACCAGCCGGTCAAAGGAATGCCCAATCGCTGGATTCGCGGTAATCCCACTCGTCCCATCCGACCCCCCGCAAATGGTACCCACAACGAGTTCCTCTGTCGTCATCGTTACGCGTTCCACGTCATCCATAATGGACAAAGTATTTTCGACCCAACGACATCCCGCTTCAATTGTCTTTCGGGTTCCGCCAGTAGATTGGATCCCAAAAAGTTCAACCGGTCGACCGCTCTTCTCAATTGCTGATTTGAGAAATCCCCTGTCGAATCCCTCGCAGCCTAACGAAACCATTAGAACACCTCCAACATTTGGATGAGTACACAACTCCCTGAGCATCTTCTTAGAATACTCATTCGGGAAGCAGCCAGAAAAGCCAACCAACTGCACACCACGTTCTCGATACTGCCGAGAAATTTCATCTGCTACGTGTTTCGCACACTCTACCAAATAGACGACTAGAAGGTGATTTCGGATCCCTTTGCGCCCATCCGACCTCAAGTAAGCTGAAATCTCAGTTTCCATATTTCGCTCCTTCTTCTAGTGTATACGTTGCGATATAGTCGCTCTTTAGGTTATGCAAATGCACCACCTCTCCCGCACCGATATCAACCGTCGCTGAACCAATTGACACCCCGAACTTCAAAATTTTCTCTCCCTTGGATATCGCACGGATCGCGATTTTAAACCCAGGACCTCGAGATGAATCCAACTTCCACGATTCTTCTTCAAAACGAACCAACGATCCCTCGCCAACCGAACACGGTAAGCACGCTATATTATCGTCTCGATGCAATCGTACTAGTACTTGTTCTCTTACTGCATCCATAAAAAATTAATACACAGACCCTAGGTTAACACTCGACACGGTCAATATCTTATTTGATATCTTTTATCATGCCTGATAAACGCAAAACATCAGTTCCTGGCTTAGAAAAGGGATTGGCGATCTTAGAATTACTCGCCCTCGAACCGCGTGCCCTCAGTCTATCGGATATCGCCAAAGCACTAGGAAACACAGTTGCCGGGACCCAAAAACCACTCAAAGCACTCCTCGACCTAGGATACGCTTATCGCAACGAACAGGGTGGATACTTTCTCAGCCATCGCCTTTTCCAACTCGCACACACCTATTCACCTTACGCTCATTTCACTGAACTCGCCCGCCCAGCAATGCAGCGGTTTGCGATCGAAACGACCGAATCAATCCACCTTTCTGTCAAATCTCAGAATCGCTTACTCTTGATCGAACAGATTCAAGGGCGCTCCATCGGAAGATTCACTCACCAAACGGGTGCGGAGGAAGACCTTTCCACAACGGTAAGTGGTCGTATCCTTCTTTCCAATCTATCCGACGCAGAAGTCGATATGATTTGTGAACGAGAAAACATAAAACCCAAGCAACGCAAAGAACTCACTCAGCTACTCTCACAGATAGCAAAAGAGGAATTCCACTATTCTCCCAGTTCAGTCTTCCATGGAGTATACGATTTAGGTGTACCCATTAAAGACAGGAACAGTGTCACCTTAGCGGTCATCACAAGCTCATACATCAAAAATAAAGTGAATCCTCAAAACCGAGAAACCTTACTTTCCGAACTTCAAAAAGCTAAAAGCGAGATCGAATCAAAGCTATAAATCTAATTCGAATTGAGAGTAATAAATCAAATACCGCTTCTATCAATTTTCGATTTCCAGGCGGAGACGATAAAACCCACGATTCCTTTCAGAAATATCGACCAAAGAGGTACAAACTCACTGCTCTCCATCCCAAAATCAATTACAGCTCGATTGAAGTTAATCAAAACGTACAACTACCGTTAGTTTAATGAATAACTTCTATGTGGGAGAACCTACAAACAACAAAGACAATTTCGCATACAAGAATTTGTAACACCCCACTCCAATTAACATGTCTCCAACTCTTTTCAGCAAAGCGAGTCTTCTTCTCCTAAGCCTCCTACCAACCTCCTCCTCGATGGCCGACAACTGGCCGCAAGCCGCCGGGCCAAACGCTAATTGGAAAATCGAAGGAGATGCCCCCACCAACTGGAGCGTTGTTCAGGATAAAAACATCAAGTGGCGAACACCCCTACCCGAAGGAGGACAAAGCGGCATCGCAGTCTGGGGAAACAAACTCTTCCTAACAACCCACCTTCCCTTACAATCAGCCGCCGAAGTAGAGAGCACCTCTGACATCGTTGGCTACTGCCTCGATGCCTCCAGTGGAAAAATTCTCTGGACGGTAGAACTGCCTGGATCCATTCCCACAGGAACTGCCGGAACCTTTAGCGATGCCACAGTATTCTCACCTGTTACGGACGGAACGCACGTTTGGTTCTTCAATCGAGGCGGGTCCATGGCCTGCTACGATATGAATGGAAACCGCATATGGATCCGTGAATATACACCACGGACACGCCACGGAAACCGCCAGTGCGAACCGATCCTCTTCAACAACCAACTTCTCGTAGTCGAAGTCCTGGATAAGAAAGCAGCCAAAAAGCTTGAACGCCACCAACCAATCCCCGACGGAGTCGATCCCAAATCAGTCTGGACCTATGTCCACGCCATCGACGCCCAAACCGGTGCCGTTCTATGGAACGAACCGGCAGGGACGATCATCCACAATACTCCCATGATCGCCCAAAGGGCCAACGGAGACTGGGCGATTCTTCATGCCCGCGGTGGTCCCCACGCCCCCCCTCGAGACACCGTATGGCCTAAGCCTCACCAGTCTCACTCCCGGCCACGAAGGCGAAGTCCTCTGGTCCACTGAGATTGAGAATATACACTCATTGCTCAATAGTCATTGGAACGCCGACCATACCTATGCCTTCTCAGGAGAGTATCACCTCGTTTTGGATACCGAAAGTGGACGCGAACTCTCTCGCCGCAGCGTGAGGGAAAACGTGAAGCGATGGCAATACGACGAAACCTCAAAAACCTGGAACCTTAAAGTAGGGGTAGACCTCGGCAAACGACCCCGACTCGCCACCTATCATACCAATATCGTCGCTGGAGATTGGCACTACTTCCTCTCTCACCAACTCAATGCAGTCGGTCGCGTAAACACCCGCACTCAAGAAGTGGAACACCTCGACGTTCCCGTCCAATTGGCGGTCTCTTCAGACGGAACTCGCAAAGAGATATGGGATCCCACGCAATCAATCCCCAACCTCCCCATCAACTCCAGAGGAATCGATTTGACCAAAGACAAGCGCAGCACCGGCACAGGATGGGGCCACAACTCAGCAGCTAGTCCCATCTTGGTGGGCCGCTACCTCTACTTCCCGGTCATGAGCGGCACCGTTTACGTCATTGACACCGAAGCCCTTGAATTTTCTGAGAAAGCCATCGTCGCCCTCAACGATCTCGGTCCTACAGGATCAACCTGGACCCTCAGCGGGCTCAGCTACGCCGAAGGCAAGCTCTACGCCCGCACCATAAAAGAAGTCATTTGTATCCAAGAGATGCAATAAGCCTCTTAGGAAGGCAATGTGTCTTCGCTTCGCTCGAGTGTTGCCAGAGGTTCGGTACCGTCATTACCGTTTCATCCCCAAAGCACCAATCAGGTGCCAGCAAATACATTAGAAAACCGACGCACCCCACTTTACAATCGTTAGACGGCTCTACCGCAGAATATGGCAAGCCCTGTTACAGGGCTTCTGAGATGACTTTGATTTAGAGCCTAATCACGGAGCGACGAAAAGACATCGCCACTCGGTCCCTCGGGAAGCGACTCCTGCCATGTCTTAAGCTTCGCAAGCAATCCCTTACTAACTTCCAAGTGCTCTTCCTTTAAATCATTTTTCTCGAACACATCATCTACGATATCATAGAGCTCGAAATAGCTTCCATCGCGGTTTGTAACCAATTTCCATTGCTCGTAAACAACCGCGTAGGACACCCAGTGATCAGGCTGAGACGCTTTAGCAGGCCAGGAAACAGGAAATTTCCAGAACAATGGCTTACTGCGAAGCTTGTTTCCATTCCCGCTCAAAGCATCCACCTGGCTAATTCCATCTGACGAATACGAGGCTGGCAACTTGACTCCAGCAATTTCACAAAACGTAGGAAGAAGATCCACAGCCGAGATCATAGAATCGTCAGTTTTTCCAGATGCAATTTTCCCAGGCCAACGAGCAAGAAACGGAACATTGATACCTCCTTCGAAAAGAGACGCTTTATAGCCCTTTCTCCCCGCTGTAATCCCTTTGGCTCCAGCGATTCCCCAGCCAGCACCGGTAGCAGTATCGTATCCAAGTTTTAGCTCA